>CAZTDA010000126.1:0-6319 GCA_964612155.1 uncultured Eubacteriales bacterium
CCTCTATGGAGGGGTGGCATGTAGTGCCGGGGTGGTTAATATAATCCGTTTTACGAAGTAAAACACCGCAACTGTTCACTGTCAACTGCCAACTGTTCACTTCATATTTTGCACTCAACACTTATTTCAAGTCGCCTTTATTGGAAAATCCCCGGCTCTCCCAATACCCCCGGTAATCCGTGTCGTCTGACAAGGTGATATGGTTAACCCAGCGCGCCCACTTATACCCCTGCTTGGCCTCGGCGACCACGATAAACGGATAGCCCATTTCGGGCGGCAAGTCCAGCCCGTTGGCCTCGTAAGCCAAAATCAATTTATTCGATAACACATAATCCAGCGGCAGCGAGGTGGTATAGCCGTCGACCGCTTCGAAAATCACCGTGTTGGCAGTGGATTTTGCACCCGCCAAATCGATCATATCAGACAGCAAAACCCCGCGCCATAAAACGGTGGCTTCCCACCCTTCGACGCAATGCAGTGTCACCAATCGTTGATCATCCGGAAGCGCCCGCACCTGCGAAATATCCAGTTCTACGGTTTTATTGACCAACCCGTCAATTTTCAAAATAAAGCCCACGGGGTCGACATATTGCACCCCTTTGATAGAATTATCCCTCGGTCCGACGACAGGGTCCAACCGAGCGCCTTGGTATTCGGTGATCTCATTTTCGCGGTACCTGCTTTGTGTGGCACCGGTGACCGCGTCCACCGAGCTCTCGGAAAGCACAGAGGTTTGTTTGCTGCTCTCGATTTGATTGCTTTGTTCCTGATTTGATTCCCGGCTTGGTTCGGCTGATATGTTTTCCTCCTGAGAGGACTTCTGTGTGTTCTCGCTTTGCACGGAGGTTTGGCTTGCGCGCACCGTCGCCGAACTGACCCCGTCTGGGTTTTGAGAATTGCCGGTTGCGCAGCTGCTGAATAGTAATGCTGCCGTTATGATAAAAACTCCGTAACGTTTCATAATAACCCTCCTTGACCGCTGTTTGCTCCATGTGTTGTTTTCATTTTATCATGTTAACGACCAATAAAGAGTGAGTTTATCACAATGTCCCATCGTTTTTATTCAAAACGCAGGACCGCCATGCGATATAATCACATAGCTGCAAAAAACTCTTGAAATGTCACTTGGCATTAAAATAAATTATCAAGTTGCAATGCGCCTGTCAATCCACTTTTGAAGCAGCTTAAAATCCCCTTAATTCGTCTTTAAACGATTGACAACTTCATAGACGGCCTTTCGGTTTTCTTCACAGACCGTGTTCTCGTTAAAAAACAATACGCCTTTGAGTCGGTCGTCGCGTTCGCGGTACTCTTCGATCCAGTCGCCGAATTGAGAGATAATCTGCGGCGTTTTCGGCCATATCGGGTAGTTATTCAACGCTTTACTGCGCACACACATCTGGAGTACCATATCATTCGGCGTCAATTTGTCAAGTAAAGCATCAAACTGCGCTTTGGTCGTCTCAAAATGTGCGATATGCGGCATCACGGCGTCAATCGAGGCATCCTTCAGGCGTTTCGGGTCATGCCCCCAACCGTCGGCGCAGGATGAGTGTAAATAGACCTGCGTACCCGTTTTGATCGCTTTGATTTTATCGTTCAGTTCTTTTTGTTTTGAGAGAATAATATCGGCTTTCCATCGGTCGAACAGCGCGTCGCCGTCGGTGAAATCGTGAATATCCAAACCGGTGTCGGCCTTGAATATCTCCGCACAGGCCGTGCAGTAACACGTTCCCGGCGAAAAGCTGAGCCGCTCATGCCCGATTGATTTGACATTTGGGTGGCGATAAAAACTTAATAAATCCGCAATCTCACGCTGCTCCAGTTCCCAGACATCACCGCTGACCGGGCAAAACAACCACGGACACGGTTCATCATTTTTCAGTCGTTGTTCGTCGGCGTTCGGAAACGACATGCGGATTTTTTCAGGATTGTAGATCGCCAAATTCGAAAACAGTTGAATGCCGATATACCGCTTTTCGGCTTCGTCAATGATGCGTGAGACAAATTCGGTCTTTGCGTCGGCGTTGCGGCAGTTTTGATCTTTGAAACATTTTAGCTTTGGATCTTTCACAGGCCAACAAAAGCCGTCGTGACCCGGATCGAATCGGGCGTAGCTCGTCATCATCAAGCTCAGAACATTCATGCCATGCTCGGCCATCTCATCGAGCAGCCGCAGCATTTTGTCATAGTGATTGCCCTCGGGGTCTGCCGTTTCATAAGTGATTCCGATCTGCCAGCCCAATAAAAAATCGCGGTTATCCATCTTAAAATTCTCCTAATAAAATCACAATAGTTCATTAGAGGCGTACAAGAACGCTTCCGCACTCTCAAAAGCGGAAAGCTGCACGGTTTCTCCGGTGTTCTTTGCCCACTCATCTACCAACGCCGAGAGATATTCGATATGCCCATTGTCATCGTCCACAATTGCGATTTTCATAATTTCCCGTCCCTGTGGCTGTTTGTGCGTAATTATACCATATTGTGGGGAAAAATGAAACGGGGACTGCCTTGCTTGCTTTTCAACCCCCGCTGTGTTAAAATTATTATAATCAAAAATGGTGCACGGAGGAAACAATTCATGCGAACGGTCTCTCTTAACGGAAAATGGACGCTTTTCTGGGACAAAAAGGGCAAATTAGACCTTTTAGCCCCTGCAAATACCTGTCCGGCGACGGTGCCCGGCAATGCCGAACTCGACCTCTCGGCGGCGGGGTTTTTGCCTTCCGATCTCTATTTCGGAATGAACACCACCGCGCTCAAAGAGCTTGAGGACTGCGCATTTTGCTATCTCACCGAGTTCGACCATCCCGGTTTTTCGGGGGCTGCGATTTTGCATTTTTCCGGCGTCGACTGTCTGGCAGAATATTATTTGAACGGTGAAAAGTTCGCCGAGAGCGACAACTCGTTTATCGAATATGAGTTTGATATCACCGCTCTTTTGAAAACGCACAATACGCTTGCGGTCATTCTGCACAGCCCGGTTTTAGCCGCTTACAACGAGACCCCGGATGCGTTTATGACCCGCAACACCGTTCCGCTCAACCACGACTCTGTGTTTGTGCGCAAGCCGCCGCATGAATTCGGCTGGGACATCATGCTCCGCGCGATCACGTTCGGCTTATATAAAGATGTTTATCTGTATGAAAAGCCCGCTTTTTCGGTCACCGAAGTCGCCTTTGACGTTTTAAATCTGACCGCCGACTTTGCCGAACTGGATTTTTCGGTGATGACCGACCTTGGTTTTGAACAGATTAAATCCGGTTCCCGCGTTGAGATCACCGGCATCTGCGGTGAAAGCAAGTTCTCGGTGACCGAAAAACTGTATTATAAAGACGCTTTGATCCGCGTGAAAGTGCCGTCTCCGAAGGTTTGGTGGCCGCGCGATTACGGCGAACAAAATCTTTATGATGTGACCATTAATATTTTTATCGGCGACGATAATGTCGCTTCCAAGACACTGAAAATCGGCATCCGCACCGTCGAACTGGTGCGCACCGAAGTTACCGACGGACAAAACGGCAAGTTTGAGTTTATCATTAACGGGCAACGCATCGTCTGCAAGGGCACCAACTGGGTGCCGCTCGACGCTTTTCACAGCCGCGACAAGGATCGCTATGAACAAGCACTCGATTTGCTTTATGACATCGGCTGCAACATGGTGCGCTGCTGGGGCGGTAACCTCTACCCCGAGGACTGCTTTTTCGACTTCTGCGACGAACACGGTATTCTGGTCTGGCAGGATTTTGCGATGGCCTGCCACGCCTATCCGCAGGATGAAAAATTCTGCAAAACACTTTATAAAGAAGCTGAATTTATCATCAAAAAGTTCCGCAACCACCCGTCGCTGGTGCTCTGGGCGGGCGACAACGAAGTCGATGCAATTTTATATCAAAACCACACCCTGCCCTCGCTGAACATTTTGACCCGTAAGGTGCTGCCCGAGGCCGTTAAAGCAAACGATTATAACCGCCCCTATCTGCCCAGTTCGCCCTATATCTGCGACGAGCTTGCGGCGGCACAGCGCGACGACTTATTGCCCGAATTCCACCTCTGGGGGCCGCGTGACTATTTTAAGAGCAGTTTTTATACCACCGCCAAGGCGCATTTTTTCAGTGAAACCGGCTACCACGGCTGCCCGAGCAAAAAATCGCTCGAAAAATTCATCTCGCCCGAAAAGCTCTGGCCGTATACCGACAACAGCGAGTGGAATTTGCATTCGAGTGATCAGCGCGATAACGATTACCGCGTGCTGCTGATGGAAAAACAGATTAAGCAACTCTTCGGCGAAGTACCGGACAACCTTGACGATTACACGTTTGCCTCGCAGGTCTCACAGGCAGAGGCCAAGAAGTTCTTTATTGAAAACGTGCGCACCCAAAAGCCCGTTAAGAGCGGAATTTTGTGGTGGAATCTGCTCGACGGCTGGCCCCAGATGTCCGACGCGGTGGTCGACTGGTATTTTGAGAAAAAACTCGCTTATGACTATATCAAGCGCTCTCAAGCCCCGTTTTGCGTGATGATCGGTGCGATGGAGAGCTGGCATCTGCCCGTGATTGCGGTCAACGACACATTAAAACCGCTCTCGGGCGAAGTGAGGGTCTGCGACCAAAACGGGATTCCGCTGTTTGAACGTGAATTTTCGATCCCCGCCGACGGCTATTCGGTACTCGAACGCATCCCGGCGATGTACAGCGACAAAGCATTGTTTTTAATCGAATGGCGCACCCAGAACGGACGCGGCACCAACCACTTTGTCACCGGAGCGCCGCCGCTCTCGCTGAAGCAATATCAAAATTGGTACGACAAAATCACCGCGTTTTCAACAGAACGATAGTTTTTTGTTTTCAATCTGCGAAAGGATGGTTATTAAATGCGCATCGGAGAATTTACCGATTCTTTTATCCCTATTGCCGACGGTGTCGGAAGAGTCGTTTTGGGTTATGCCCAGACACTCGGGCAAAAAGGACATGACTGCTATGTGATTGCGCCGATGTCGGACACCGGCTGCCGAGGAAAATATCCGTTTGAAATCGTCGATTATTCGGGTGTGCCGCTGCCGAAAATGCCGCAGTATCACGCGGGCGTGCCGCTACTTGACCAACACTACCACAGCCGTATGGAGATGATTAACTTTGACATCGTCCATGTCCACAGCCCGTTTACCGCCGGGCAGGAGGGCTTGCGCATCGCCAAAAAGCAGGGCGTCCCGTTGGTCGGCACCTTCCATTCCAAATATTACGACGATTTTTTGCAGGTTACCAAGCAGGAGGTTTTGGCCGATTTCGGCGTCAAATATGTCGTGGCTTTTTATGAAAAATGCGACGAGGTCTGGGCGGTCAGCGCCGCAAGCGCCGAGACGCTCAAGAGCTACGGGTTTTCCCGCGATGTCATTGTGATGCCGAACGGCACCGATGTGCGTACACCCATCCCCGGTGAAAAAGAAAAAGCACTCAAAGAATATTCACCCGACGGCAATCCGATTTTGCTGTTCGTGGGACAATTGAACTGGAAAAAGAATATTCTGCACATCCTGGAAGCGGCGGCAGCATTAAAAAACGAAGGTATTAAGTTCCGGTTGGTCTTAGCCGGACAGGGGCCGCACCGTGCCGAGATTGAAAGCAAGTGCAAAGAGCTGCGCATTGACGACATCACGATTCTGCCCGGTCATATTCTTAATTCGGCAAAATTGGACGGGCTGTATCAGGCGGCGTCGCTTTTCGTGTTCCCGTCGATTTATGACAACGGGCCGATGGTTATCCGCGAAGCAGCCGCGATGGGTACCGCGTCGGTTGTGACCAGGGGTGCCAGCAGTGCCGAAGGCATTATCGAAGGCGAAAACGGCCTGCTCGCCATCGACAATTCGATGGCGCTTGCACGCACCATTGAGGACGCATTGAAAAACCCCGACAAACTTGCCGAGCTCGGTAAGAATGCCCAAAAGACCATCCCGGTCTCGTGGGACGAGTTGCTCGACGCCGTTTTAGATCGCTATCAACGATTGATCGGTCTTTATCTGTGACAATTATGCCGTAGGGGCACATGCTACCCATACAATTCAAAAACGGGTGCACCGGTGGTGCACCCGCTTCTATTTTTATCGGCGCGTTATCATCCGAGAAAACGACCAACCCGAATTACTCGCCTTTCATATCAACTGTTTGCAGTTTTTTATCTAAAATTTCGACACACAATTTAATGGAATCGCCGATGGCGGCCTCGATGTTGTCGGGCTGTACGCCGAGCGGTTCACACCCCTCCGACTTGTCGATAAACAGTTCCGAACATTGAATCTCACCGAGTTTCAACACATTCAGCC
>CAZTDA010000127.1:0-6312 GCA_964612155.1 uncultured Eubacteriales bacterium
ACTTTATCACATTATACCAAAATCTACTCTTTCTGTCAATGCAGCTTGCGTCTTGATCTGCTGACGCGAAACCGTTTGCAGATTGCATATCCGGGCAGACAAAGCAAAAGCCATGCTAACGCAAACGCCGGGCAGATTTGCCCCGCCAAATTCCCTTTCTTTTTGCTGTAATCCCAAATCTTATGCTTTTTATTGAAAATTAAGCCGAACACCAATTCAAGAGCCGTCAGTCCGAGCGCACCGGCCATATAGCGTACCCCTCTTCTGCGCAGCTTCTTTTCAATGGCATTTAACAACAGCATTGCCGAACCGCCCGCAAGCGCCATAGTCGGATGGGTTCGCTTGCGCCAAAGCAACTCCACTGCGGGATAAGCAAGCGCGCCGAAGGTGAATAACTTTTTCTTTTCGTCTGGCATGATACACACTCCTTTTCGAATTATTTTCACCCGAAACGGCAACGGATATACAGCGGAAATATGTCTTGTAAAGCGCAATTTGCTTGACAAAAAAGTGCAAATAAGGTATTCTGATATAAAAGGAGTGGTCGAAATGAAGTGCCCGTTTTGCGGTACACCGGATTCAAGAGTCATCGATACCCGCCCACAAGACGACGGTGAAAAAATCCGTCGCCGTCGGTTATGCGAAAAATGCGGCATGCGCTTTACCACCCTTGAAACCACCGAACGCTCCACCGTTTGGGTGGTCAAAAAAAGCGGGGTTCGCGAAGCGTTTGACCCGCAAAAAGTGCTCACCAGCATGGTGCGCGCCTGCAAAAAACAGACCATTCCGCTGGAAGAACTTGAAAATGTCGTGCGCGGTCTTGAGACCATGATCTATTCCTCACCGAAACACGAGATCACCTCGGTTCAGATCGGCGAATACATTCTTGAAAAACTGCGCGATCTCGACGAGGTCGCCTATATCCGTTTTGCCTCGGTCTACCGCGATTTTTCCGACATCGAGTCGTTCTCCCGCGAGATCAAAAAGATGAAAAAGCAGAACAAAGAGTGAGGTTGAAAGTGACTTTTCAACTTTTAATTGCGCGAAAGGATGTTATATGAACCCCATTCCTCCGAAAGTCGATGGGGACAACGTCCCCTTGAATCTCAATAGATCAAACGTCCCCCCGAGAGTCGAGGGGGACAGCGTCCCCTTTAATACTGTTAAATCCAACACCCCTCCCAGAGTCGAGGGGACGCTACGCAAGTTTGCGTTGCGTGTTCCCGAAGGTATTTCAAAATGCAGTGGGATTTCCATATTTGGGAAGCTGATTAAGTCCATTGTGTTTTCCACCGATGTGGCAATCATTAAAAATGTAAACGCCGACGCGGTGATTGCCGTTTATCCGTTTACCCCGCAGCCGGTGATCGCAGAGGCCATTTTAAAGGTCGCGGACATCCCCGTGTTTGTGGGTGTAGGCGGTGGTTTGACTGCCGGAAAACGTGTGGTCAATCTGGCTTCTTATGCCGAAATGCAGGGAGCGATCGGCGTCGTTTTAAATTCCCCGACCGCCGACGAGACTATTATGCGCGTGGTAGCGCACATCGACATCCCCGTTGTGGTCACGGTCGCCAACGACACCATCGACTTTGAAAAGCGAATTGCCGCAGGAGCGACGATTTTTAACGTCTCCGCTGCTGCCGATACCCCGCGCATTGTCGAGACGATACGCCGCGCACATCCCGATTTTCCGATCATCGCCACAGGCGGCC
The DNA here is from genome assembly GCA_964612155.1 of uncultured Eubacteriales bacterium. GTDB lineage: Bacteria > Bacillota > Clostridia > Oscillospirales > JAKOTC01 > DAOPZJ01. Next base: position 1,713 of record CAZTDA010000127.1, read on the forward strand.
CGACCGACGAGTCCATTCGAACAACCATCGAGGCCGGCGCAAATGCGATTACTTGGACGCCGCCGTCGAACGGCGAGATCTTTAAAGGCATCATGGAGGCCTATCGCCGAAATCAACCGCACCCGTAAAAAATAGTCGAGGATTTATGCCGATTTATTATCACGGAACCACAGAAGAACTCACGGTGTTAAACGCTGTTTCCAAAGATCATGCCGATGCGCAGAATTCCGTTATCTATCTCACGCCCAACCGCGCATATGCGCTGTTTTATATCCGTGATAGGGAGATTAACTGGGTCACTTGCGGCGTGAAAGAAGACGGTGTGATTCGTTATGACGAGCGTTTTCCCGACCAGCTCAAAACGATTTATCAAGGTGTGAGCGGTTATCTCTATACCTGTGAAGATAACGGTTTATTTGTCGCTTCCAAGACGAGAGAAATTTGGATCTGTAATCAATCGGTTTCGATTACCGGAAGAGAATTTATTTCAGATGTATACGATGAAATATTAAAATGCGAGAAATCCGGCTTGGTGAATATCAGGCGATACGAAACGCTTCCCGAAGACGATAAGCAAGATGTCTTTGATATGATGGTGCATTTAATCTTTAAAAACGATTGGGTGAATTCAATAAGTAAAAAAGCGGTGTTTTTCCAAAAGCACTTCCCCGAGGCATGGGAATATGTAAAAATGCATCCGGAACGGCGTCAGGATGTTTTGGATGCGTGGGCGGAGAAGATAGCGAAGTTAAAACAATATAATTTCATGCACAAAACCATTGTAATCTTGTCATATTATTAAGTGGAGGTGCAGAAAATGAAAATAATCAATCAAAAAGAATGCAATCGCATCGCCGCTGTCAACATATCTCAATATCCGGATGCAATCAAAATAACCGCATTATACGCTACAATTAAAAAGTTAACTCCGTTTTTGATTATCACAGCTTTCATCTTAACAAATATTTTGTTAAGATACACTGACACGAAAAACTTAATTCTCAATTATCTCCGTTTACATGGTCTTCCATCGTTGCTCGGATCTTTATTCGTTGTAATTCTGGGTTTACTGGTTTTCTTTATTATGACTGTAATACATGAATTCGTCCATCTTCTCGGTTACATAAAAGATTTTAAATCATGTTATCTGATTTTGAGTATTAAGACAGTTTCGGTGTATAACAGCAAATGGGTTACCAAAACGAATCAATTGATGACTTTGATATTGCCTTTTTTGTTTTTCTTTCTCGTTGCTGCGATTATTTCGATTATAACAAAAAATATCAACTTGTTTTATTGGATTACTTTACTTAATCTGGCGGGTTCAAGTTCGGATATTATTGTGTTTTTTGTTTTCTTAAAGAAAGCACCGAAAAACTCATTAATTTTAGGGCATTATTACAGAATTCCATAACTATATTTTTATGATAAAACGCGCGAACAGGTTGACTGTCCGCGCGTTTTCGGCGGGGCTGTGGTCAGCTCGCCCTACTTTTATTACGACGGGCGAATGCGATTCGCCCCTACCCTTTTACACTTTATCTCTCCATCAGGTCGACTTCGGAGAAGGTTTTGGCGGTGGGGTCAAAGGCATAGGATTTGAATTCGTATTTTGCCAAAGAAACCGTTTTCTTGACATCGACCGACGGGATAGTCAGGGTCGTTTTGCGCGTTTCTGCGGTCGGGTTGAACAAGCGCAGAACGAATTTGGCGCTTTTTTCGGCGCGCTTGAAGACGGCAAGAGAAATAACCTCGTCGTCGAGTAATGCAAACGGCTTGACTTCTTTGCCGAGACCTGTCGGGAAGAAGGACAGCGCCATCGGCTTTTCGTTCTTCACCGCCGCTTCGCGCTCGATTTTTTCAAGGCGATCGGTGTCGGTGGAAGCATTCAGATAAAACTCGAATTCGCGCTCGCCCTGATCGATGAACGGGGAGAAACGATCCTGTTCCATGATAAACGGTTTGCGCACCGAGAAGTCCGACTTGCCCGCCGAATAGCCCGGAGAGCGCAGACAGGTGATGCGCAGTTCGCCGTTTTCACAGCTGCTGCCGTAGGTGCCCGTGTTGATGACGCTGACGGCCTTCCCTGCTCCGGTCACGACATTCCACTTGTGGCTGACCATCTCGTCGCCGTTCGTGAGCAGTTTTTCGCTTCCGTATGCGGTCTGACCGACAAACCCCTCTTTGCAAACGGTCGGCACGCCGAGTTTGAGCATGGTCATTTTTTCGTTCCAATAGACCTTTACGGTCACCTTAATCTCTGTTCCCTTTTTGGGCAAATAATAACGCAGACAGAGCTGCGAGTGCTCATATTCCATAACCGCTTCGACGATGGTGCGCACCTCGCCGTCCTCGATGACCCGCACGGACTCGGGGTTACTGCCATCAATAATGCCGGAAAACTGTGCGCCGCGCGTTTTATCCATCAGAGCGAATTTGCCGATCACATTTGAGAAGGCCTTTTCTTTATGCGCCCAAGAGTTCTCGTCGTCCTTGATTACCAGCGGCAAAAACGCGCCTTGGGTAAGATAATTGAAACCGTGAATTTCATATTGATCGAGGGTACCGGTTTTTGTGTTGATCACGGCTTTAATATCCTTGGTCTCAAAGGTGAATTTGCCGTCTTTGACCGCGAACGCGGGCTTCGGCGGATTCGGAATTAACTCAATTTTGACATCGTAACGGCTCATCTGACCCGGTGCGAGTTTAGCTTTAAACACACAGCGTTTGCGCCAGTCGACGTTGAAGTTGGAGAACTCATGCTCGGCCTGGCAATCGGCCTTTACGCCGTTTTGATAGACAATCGGGTTGGCGAACAGGTTGGGATTTTTGTTTTGATCGGGCAGTTGGAATTCGCACTCGACCATCTGTTCGACCTCGAACGGATGCGGGTTATAGACCAGAATCGGCACCTCGCCATCCTCGGCTTTGCGTTGACCGTTTGAAAGAGACAGAAACGCCTGGGTACGAACGCGGTCGAGCTCGACCAGCCCATGCCCCGCGAGCGAGATGGCATACTGCTCCACCGGTTCAATCGAAGAACCCGGCAGGATGTCGTGGAACTCCATCAGCAGCAGGTCTTTGGTGGCCTCGGCGATGTTTTTTTCGGGGTACTGCATCAGACCGGACATCGCTGCGTGGGCGACCATCTTTTCGGTCATATAGAGCATATTTTCAAGCTGGCGGTGCAGTTGTTTGATGCGGATCTGGGTGGTGTAGCAGCCGGTATAACGCGGATTCAAAATGCCGAAATAGTCGGGCAGCTTGTCCTTATCCAGTTCGGCAAAATAGGCCTCGGGGATCGAGTGGATGATCTCGAAATCTTTGTTTTCTTCGTTCAACTTTTTGATCTTTTCGTAATCAACTCTCGACGGGCCGCCGCCGTGGTCGCCGATGCCCCAGAGCACAATGCCGACTTCGGCATCTCCGTTCTTTGCAATCCAGCCCTTGATCTTTTCGTCGGCCTCGCCCCGGTGGGATTCGTAGGAATTATAAGCGCGGTGGCAGGCGATTTTGCTGCCCGAAAAACCGACCCAGTTAAAATCCTCGCCCGGCAAATCGAGCATATCGGGTTCGGGACGGCAAAGCAGAAAGGAGTCGTATCCGGCCTTTTTCATAATCTCGACAAGGCCGCGGCTGTGACCGAACGCGTCAAAATTGACGGCGCAGGTCGGTTCGACGCCGAACTTGTCCATAAAATAATTTTTACCCGCTAAAATCTGGCGCACAAAGCTCTCGCCGCTGGGCATATTGCAATCGGGCTGGAGATACCAACCGCCCATGATGTGCCATTTTTTCTCGGCAACCAGCTTTTGAATGCGCGCAAACAGGGCCGGCTCGTAGCGCTCGACCCACTCATATAACATCGCCTCGTTATGGCAGAAGATAAAACCGTCATAATCCTCGCAAAAATCGGCTGCGACGCGATAAGTTGATAGGGTCTCAGCGACGCCCTCTTCCAACTGCCAAAGCCAAACCGGATCAAGGTGTGCGTTACAGACCAGATGCAAATGCTTCATAAAAGTGAACTCCGTTTCCTGCCGAAATGGCAAATCAATAACTGCACTATTTTATCATAATCAAACGACATTGACAATTCCCAAATGGGGTGATACACTGAAAAAAACAATATCGGAGGGTACATATATGATTCAAGTGGGTACTGTCAGCCGCACATTTGTAAACTGGGCTTATGCGGATGTGGCCAATCGTATGAAGGAACTGGGTTTTGTTTCAACTGAACTCTGTTTTATGTTTAAAGAAGTCAACACCTGGGCTTATAACGGCAGCACCGACATGAGCGGACTGACGGACGAACTCGCCGCTAAGATTGCCAAGGCCTTTCGGGATAATGGCATTTATATCGCCTCCATCGGCGCTTTTTCGAGCATGTTTGAGCCGGACGAAGAAAAACAAGCGGAAAATCTGCGCACCTTTGAGCGCTATTTTCAAATCGCAGCTGACAACGGCATCCCCGCTGTCGCTACCGAAGCCGGGTTTATTCCGGGCAGGCGCGGCATCATATTCGACAGTTATGAAAAAGATTTCAATTATTTCAAGAGCAACGTGATGAAAGTGTTGGAACTGGCCGAAAAGTACG
>CAZTDA010000128.1:0-6270 GCA_964612155.1 uncultured Eubacteriales bacterium
TTAAATCGGCGATTGTTTTTGCCGTATTGATGTATTTGATTCACATATACATGGCGATTCATTTTGCACCCGTGGATTTGATTTTTGAAGTGCTTGACCTGGTTTATATCACATTCGGCCTGTTTATCATTCCGAACCGGTGGATCACAAATGTCTTGACCTCTGTATTTTTGACAGTCATATTTATGGTCTTTACCCCTTTGACCATACCGACGATGGATGAAGGAATAAAAGTTACCATTACAATCTACCTGCTCTCGCAAACCTTGATTATCGGAACATTGATGCATCGAATCAACAAGCAAAGAAGATTAAATTATCTGCAGCGGATGGAGCTTGAAGAACTTGCCAAAACAGATGCATTGACGAACTCTCCCAACAGAACCGCTTGTGACAGTACTCTCGAGCAAATGTGCGGCGAACACCGCGATTTTTCCCTGATTTTAATCGACCTCGATGATTTTAAACAAGTCAATGATCTGCATGGACACCTCGCCGGCGACGAGGTGATCGTTAAAATCGTTGACACCATAAAAAAAGTAATCAGGCAGGATGACATTATCGCCAGATGGGGCGGGGAAGAGTTTATTGTAATATTGCCGCATACCGAGCGGGAGAGAGCCGTCGAAATCGCCGAACGCATTAAAGAACAGATCTTGAGCATTGAGCATGATGATATGATCGGTAAAGTAACGGCAAGCTTCGGCGTGACGGCGTTTATGGAAGGTGATGATATGAAATCTATCATCAACAGGGCTGATCAACAGCTTTATGTTGCAAAATATCAGGGAAAAAATAAGGTTGCTGCGGGGTGAAAACCAAGGGTCTTTGACGATTATAACAGATTCCGCACCCAACAACAAAACAAAGGCAGGACGCGTTTATGATATTTTCTCAAAACAATATCCCCCGGATGAAAGTATACCTTCCCGAAGGCGCAATCCCTTCCCAGCAAACCGCTTCGGCAGAATTGAAAAAATATCTTGACCGGATCAGCGGGGGCTTTTTTCAAGTCACCGGTCAGTTTTCAAGCCCCTCGGTGATTCTGGCCTGCAAGGGTCTTCCAGTCGATTTCACCCTGATACGAAGAAACGTAGACCCCAAGCACCGGATATTTTTCCGCTGCTCCGTTCAAGAGGATGACGCCGTGATAAACTAGCGTACAGAAAATTAAGCCGATCAAAAACAGAGCGGCGATTATTACGATATAATTTATTTTTTATTCTAATTTGACTCACGAATTTGTTTTTGCAAAGTCAATATGTCCTCTGATTTCTATGCTGTCAACATATTTGTCAAAACAGTGTTCTCCGCTTTCTTCAATATCTTTATCACTCATAATCTGAAGTAAAAAACGATTTAACTGATTCCATATTGTAATTCTCATTGGAACCTTCATAATACTTGACGATCCTGTTATTACTATAAATCCTGATTCATTTTTAGCAAAATTAGTATCTTTAATATTGTAGGAATTCTCTTTTAGTTCTTGTGTAACATCAATGCTTTTTGCACCAGCGATTATTCCAACTTCAACAGACTGGATTTCACCTTTAATGAAATCGGATTTAATAATCACATCAATAAAAGAAATAATTTGATTCCATCCTACATTCCAAGTTAATTCATAGTAATAAGATGTAAAAACATCTTTCCTTTCAACACCTTGTAATTGCATTACTTACACCTCGTTAGTGAGATTTGCCCTAATTATACCAATTTATAAAAAGATAGTCCAGCACTTTCGGTAATCTGAGATTGATTTGACAACCGGTGTGGTTTTCGGTAGTATAATAACAGATTCCGCACTAAACAACAAAACAAAGGCAGGAAGCGTTTATGATATTCTCTCAAAATAATATCTCCCGGATGAAAGTTTTCCTTCCCGAAGGCGCGACCCCTTCCCAACAAACCGCTTCGGCAGAATTGAAAAAATATCTGGACCGGATCAGCGGCGGCTTTTTTCAAGTTACCAGTCAGTTTTCAAGCCCCTCGGTGATTCTGGCCTGCAAGGGTCTGGGTTATGATGATGCTGTGGATTTTGACCGCTTGGGCAACGACGGTTTCACGCTGAAAACGATGGGGGAAAACCTGCTCATCGCGGGCGGCTGCCGGGGTATATTATATGGAGTTTACGAGCTTTTGGAAAAGCTGGGCTGCCGTTTTTTCACCCCCGCCTGTGAAAAAATCCCCACTTTGGATTTGGTGGAACTGCCCCCACTCGATGAAACCCAAATTCCCATAGTGGAGTACCGCGACCATTGGTATCGCTTTTACAACGACCATCCCCAATTTGCCGTTAAATCCCGCATCAACGGCAATTACCCGGGACTTGATGAAAAACTGGGCGGACATATCTCCTATGCCTGGTATGTTCATTCCTTCGGGCACATTCTCCCTCCGGAAGAGTATTACGACGTGCACCCCGAGTATTTTTCGTTGGTCGACGGAAAGCGGCTGAAAGAACGCGCTCAGCCCTGTTTCACCAATCCGGACGTACTCGCCATCACGGTGGAGAAGGTAAAAAAAGCCCTTCGTGAAAACCCGGAGACCACCATCATCTCCGTATCCCAGAATGACTGGCAAAACCCCTGCCAATGCGAGCACTGTCGGGAGATTGACGAGCGGGAGGGCTCTCACGCTGGTTCGTTGATTCATTTTATCAATCAGGTGGCCGAGGCCATCGAGCCGGAGTTTCCCCATGTAATCATCGACACGCTGGCCTATCTTCACACCCGCCCGGCTCCGAAGTTTATTCGTCCCCGGCATAATGTCTGCGTCCGGCTTTGCAGCATTGAATGTTGCCTGTTGCATCCCCTGAACGGCTGCGACGACCCCAGCCGGGGAGTCAAGCGCCCGGATGGGTCGGTTTCCTCCTTTGCCAATGATCTGACGGACTGGTCAAAGGTCTGCGACCGACTGTATACCTGGGATTATATCACGAACTTCTCTCATTACTGCATGCCCTTTCCCAACTGGCGGATTTTACAACAGAATATACAGTTTCTCACCCGGCACCATGTCCGGGGATGTTTTGAGCAGGGCAACTTCTCCAAGGGCGACGGTACCGATTGCAACGAGCTGCGCGCTTATCTGGTCAGCAAACTGCTTTGGAACCCGGATGCCGATGTAAAAGCCCTGAAAGCCGAGTTTTTAGAGGCCTTCTACGGAGCAGCCGCGCCGTTTGTCAATGATTACTTGAATGCGGTTTGCGACAATGCCGAGAAAACCCACACCCACAGCAGTTATAACACCCACTGCGACCTGCCTTATCTGACCGACGAATGCCTCGACGAGTATGAAGCGCTCTTCCAAAAGGCCGAGCAAGCCGTAGAAGGGGATCCCCTGCGGCTGTGGAGAGTCGAAAAAGCCCATCTCTCCATCCGGTATGTCCGGCTGAAAAACAACTCCATGCGGGGCAAGATTGACCGAGAAGCCATCAACAAATTCTTCGACGATTGCTTCAGCTTCGGCCTATCCCGGGTGGAGGAATGGGTCACGTTGCCGCGCTCTCGTCAGGCGATGCTGGAAGGCGTTTGGAACGGGATGTGTTACCTCACCAACTGGTGGGAAGAGGGCGGGGAAGCTCGTTAGAAGTGAAATATCGGCTGCGCCGATGTGAAATTTTTTACTGGGTAAAAAGTGAAATTGTTCGCACGGCGAACAGTGAAATTATATTCGTCCTTTCCTAACTGTCCGCAGACAATATCACTTGCGAAGCAAATTTCACTTGCAAAGCAAATTTCGCTCAGTCCACATGCCGCGCGGCGGCAAGGACGAATATAACTGAAAAAACACCTTGTTCCGAAGAACAAGGTGTTTTTTTCTGGTGGGGGAAGGTGGATTCGAACCACCGAAACGATCACGTAACAGATTTACAGTCTGCCCCCTTTGGCCACTCGGGAATTCCCCCATACACGGTATTCAGTTTTGATGCGAGCAGAGCCCGCTGGAGCTGGTGGACGGATTTGAACCCCCGACCTGCTGATTACAAATCAGCTGCTCTACCGACTGAGCTACACCAGCAAAGCGCCGCGACGCCTGACTATAATAGCACAGCAACCGCGGCTTGTCAATATTTCAAATCAATTTTTATGGCGTATTTTTTTGTTTTTTAAACAACCGAAATCTTGTTATAAAAGATCAATCCTGCTGCAGGGCATTTTCAATGGCTTTCAGGTAGGCCTTGCCGGTGATTGTCGCGCCCGAGACCGCATCCACATTACAGTTTTGATTTTGAATGACTTCGGCAATCAATTGATTTTTAGTGGCTTCCTCAGAAAACAGCACATCTTTTGTAACGGTGACGCTGACGATCGCGTGATCTTTTACCTCGACCACGACTTCATTGGACCAGCGACCTTTTTCAAAAGAACCGGTATAAGCGCCGTCCGCCACCGTCGAGAGGTCGATGCTCCCGATTTGAATTTTATCGCCGTCATTGATGCCGCTTGAAATAAAAATCACAAAACCACCCACAATAACGACGAGGCAAATGACAACGATTAACAACACTTTCAAGGCTTTTTTCATATCAATATAACACCTCTTTAAAAGATATCCGCGTATTATGTACGAGCCGATGCGGAGTCGGAACAGAGGATGGAATTTCATAAAATCCTTCCATTCCATCAATATGATAATTAAACTATAAATATTTGTCAATATTTGTGTAAAATATCGACAAGAACTTAATACGTTTTTTGTGTAAAAATAGATTCTAACTGCTTGACAAAGAGCAAATCCGTGCTATAATAAACAACTGTCGGCGGGAGACCGCTGAGCGGACGGCTGAGGCCGACCGTACAATATGCGCCCGTAGCTCAGTTGGATAGAGTGACTGGCTACGAACCAGTAGGTCATGGGTTCGAATCCCCTCGGGCGTACCAAAAGCTCGGCGAACGGCCGGGCTTTTATTCAATAGAAAAGGAGGTGAACGAAATAGGAATATGGTCCAAAATATTCGGCGCCGATAAGCGATCAAGCAACGGTAAACAGTCGGCTGCGGTATTTGTGGATTTTGAACACTGGTACATCTCACTCGAGAAACTGTATGGTATTAAACCGGACATCAAAGGTTGGAGCAGAGAACTGAACACCAAATACGACGTCCGTGAAATGACTTTTTTTGCCGATTTTTCGGTGCAGGGCATGCAGAACGAGATCGCAAAAATCCGAGAAGTCACCAATATGATTGTTCAAACCCAGAATACAAGCCACTACAAAAAAGATTTTACCGATTTTATCATGCTCGATTTGATCTACCAGCGTGCATTTGATCCCAGCAGCGCCGACATTTTTATCATTTTCACCGGTGACGGTCATTTTTCCTCGGCGGCACGTTTTTTAAAGAACAGATGTAACAAAGAGGTCGGGATCTACGCGGTAAAAGGGGCATTCAGCAAACAGCTGCAGTCCATTTCGGATTGGAGTGTCGAAGTGGAGAAACCGGCCGAAGCAGACCCGCTCGCAAATTATTACGAGATGATTTTGAAGAATTTCAAGTATCTCGAAGGTCAGAACAAAAAAATGGTTTTGTCTTTTAATAAGACCGTACAAACAATATCGGGGATCAATCATGTTCAGTACTCAAAAGTACAAAGCGCATTGAAAACCCTGATGAAAAAAGGATATGTCTTTCAAAAGAAAGACAAAATCGACGGAAACCCGATTACAACACTTGCCGTCAACTGGGAACTGGTAAAACGCGACGGGCTTGAACCCGCGTAAAAAAATCAAGAAGAAAAGGGCGGAAGTTCCGCCCTTTTTTCATCAATAAGGAAAGTAGAATTATGCCGAAACTTGAAACAAACCTCGTCGAAGGACATGTCGGAAAACAGTTGATTAAATTCGCACTGCCGTTTTTGCTGTCCAACTTAATTCAATCGTTATATTCAGTGGCAGACATGATTATCGTGGGACAATTCACGGGTACGGCAGCTATGTCCGGTGTCAACATCGGCAGCCAGATCACGCTGCTCGTCACCAATCTCGTGCTCGGCCTCTCGGTCGGCGGCACGGTTTTAATTGCGCAGAACCTTGGCGCAGGAAATCGGCAGGCCATCAAAGAGACAATCGGCACCTTGTTCACGGTTTTAGGCGTTCTTGCGGTGATTATGACCGTGTTGCCATTGGCAATCAGACAACCGCTGCTCCGGCTGATTCAAACCCCGCAGGAATCATTCGCCGACGCAAACAGCTATTTCATGATCACAACGCTGGGAACAATCTTTATCTTTGGCTACAATGCGCTCAGCGCGGTCATGCGCG
>CAZTDA010000129.1:0-6267 GCA_964612155.1 uncultured Eubacteriales bacterium
TGCCATCCTGCAGCGGGATGACGAAGGTTTCGTCATACTGTGTGATGGTGCATTCGAAATCCTTGACGATCTTGCCCTTTGCAACTTTCACGACGAGGTTGGCCTTGCCGTAAGTGGTGGTCAGGGTATCCAGTGTCAGGTCATGAATATCGATGGTCATCTGGCACATAAATTCGCTGGTGTAATTGACATAATAGTTAACGGTCAAACCGTAATCGCGCAGCGCTTTGCTCTTGGCATCTGTCTCTTTCAAGCCCGCGATCAGATCGGCGCCGCCGATGGTCGGGACCAGCTGAAGATCAACTTTGCCAGCAGCGTCGGCGACATCAACAAGGTTCATATCAGCCGCAAGATCAACGATCTTCTGATCGAAGCTCCAGTTTGTTTCGGCTGTTCTGGTGGTCTTGTAGATGATACCATTATAATTGTTCTGGTTGAACGGGAAAGCATAAGTGAAGCCAAAGGGCTGATACGCGGAATTGTAATCGACATATTCCCAGTACAGCAGTTTGCCGGCTTCAGCTTCTGCAGCCGTCAGTGTATGGGACTGGTTGGCTACCAATGTGAAGTTGTAACCATTGCCCTTTTCACCGCCGGTAGCGGTTGCTGTCTGCAAGCCGCTGATCGCATTGGAGGTAGTCCAATTGATACGCAGATTGCCTGTAAGACCAGTGAACTCATAGGTGACCTTAGCATCGGACGGAACAAGAGTCACAGAACCGATTCTCGGGTCAGCAATTTGAGTGTCGAAATCAAGACCGGCAGCATAATACGTCATAAAGACAAATGCATTATGCGCCGCAAGGTTATAAACAGATGTTCCCGGGGTTCCGGGCAGAGCTGTTTTTAACAAAGAGAGATCAAGTGTTGTGCCGGCGACGTTCGTCGTGGTGGTCTTGTACGAAGCCGTAGCAACATCCCACTGGGTCTTTTTGAGCGAACCGCCATTCAACAGGAAATCAACAACAGCGTTGGTATCCTTGGCGTTGTATGCGGTTTGTCCGGAGAGGGAGAACTCATAAGCGAAGAACTTGGTGTAAGCATGAGTTCCATTGAAATAGTCGAACCACAGGGTATCTTCGGCATCCCAGTTTTCGACATAGCCCGGATAAGTTGTTGTCTCGCCGACAATTGTATCGGTATCGTCCAAGACGGTCTTTGTGCACTCTAAGAATTTAACATCCCAAACGCCGTTGTCGCCGCCGGTTGCTGTAATCTTAGATGCCAGATCGGTATCAAACAACTGAATCTGCTGTCCGGCTAAATCAACTTGGAAGCTGAAGAACTGGAGCATCAAATTAGGATTGACGCCCGAGGTCGGAACCTTGCGCCATACCCACATGCCATCTTCGTCGTAATTACCGTAAAAACCGATGGTGATGGTTTTGGTGCCGTACTTCGCCCATTTGGCGGAGCTGGTCGGATTGGACCATGCGTTCAGATCGATATAGATGTTCTTGTCGATCCATTTTCCATCGCTATTGACGAAATTGGGGTCGATCAGAATGTCAATACCGTTTTGATTGCTCAGAGGAGCATAGGATGTGATGCCGCCCCAACCCCACAACGCGATCGAATCCGCGAAGTAGGAATTGTCAGAAGCATTCACGTAGTTGTCATAAATGAACTCGTAATACGATGAATCGCCGAGTGTCAGGCTTTCCGGATTGCCGAGTGCTCTCGCGCCGTTTTTAACTTCGGCGGAGACAGCCAGCAAAGAAGCCATCGTCACGACCATCAAAATCGCGAGGATCATTGCAGACAACTTTTTAAGGGTTGTTCTCATGATTGGTTTCCTCCTGTATTATTTTTTGCCGCTGCATTTTTACCGCAAAGAGCGCAGCGACTTGACTCTGTTGCAACGCAATTATACTCACTATACCAATATGTGTCAACCCTTATATTGGATTATTACTATTTTATGCTTCCTTATTTTTCAGTGAAGTACGCAAAAATGTGATTTGTAACTTTTTAGTTGGATTATTTTAATATTTTTTGTCAATCAACGAATCAACAAGCATCATCTTCACCGGTTCTCCATTGCCAAGTCGATTTAAAAATCTATAACTTCCGTCTTCCGGTTCTCGGTCAAAGCCAATTAAATAACCATAACCTCCGTGACCCGCCAAGATTGATTTTAATATAGTCATACCCCCTCACACATCAAGACCGATTTCGATAGTAATAACCTCAGTCATTGTCGCTTGTTAAAAGCCTTTATCATTTGATAATATATATACATTTTGTAATGTCTTCTTAATTTAAAATAACCCGTAAATGATTACCCGGAAATGTAACCCGCCTTAAGTTCCGCTTAAGCGTATCCTCGGTGTCGAAAATTAAATTTCGGTTTATGCATAGATTTCCGTTTTTGGCCTTGACAATTATATTATAAATGTATATAATAATAAGGCGCCTTAAAAACGGCGTTAAAAAACCATTAAGTGTTTTTAAGAATTACTATACCGAATATCGCGGAGTAGAGCAGCTGGCAGCTCATCGGGCTCATAACCCGAAGGTCACAGGTTCAAATCCTGTCTCCGCAACCATCAAAAAAGCCCTGTACTAAGCCATTTTTGGCAGTACGGGGCTTTTTGTTTTTATCGTGTTTTTAAGGATTTTACGCACATTTTACGCACAAGGTCTATTTTTTCAGGCCTTTTCCGCCTTTCAAGAGTACTCCGCCTATACAGTCGCTTGCCTGCGCGTCGGCCTGTTTGATGATGTGGGAATAAATATCCGTGGTGGTCGATACCTTCGCATGGCCGAGGCGCTTTGAGATCGTGATACTGTCTATTCCGTTGAAGTAGAGAATGCTGGCCATGGTATGCCGGAATTTGTGCGGGTGGACGTCGAGTATGCCGTGCCGCCCTGAAAACTTCTTGAGCCAATCGGTCAAACTGTCGGGGTGCATATGCTCCCCGTTGTCCTGGACGAACACAAAGCCGCTTTCCTTCCACTGGTCGCCGTTCTTCTCCCGAAGATCGTCATGCCAGATCTTGTATTCCTTCAGCAGCGTCATGGTCTGCTCAGGCAGCCTGATATACCGGACGGTGTTTGTCTTTGTGGTGTCCTCGTAAATGCCCACATCAGCGGCATAAAGCAGGGCGGTATCAATTTTGATCTGATTTTCGTTCCAGTCAATGCGATCCCACTTCAAGCCCATAATCTCGCCACGGCGGCAGCCGGTGATTAAAAGTAAGTGCGTAGCGAGTTTCCACTTGAGCGGTTCGCCTTCCAATCCGTCCCTGATCTGCTCCACCTCGTCGAGCTGGAAGGTCTCGGCCTCCCGTTTATCGATCTTCGGCGGTGTCGCTTTGGCGGCAACATTGAACTGCACGAGCATTTCTTTTTCGGCTTGAGAAAATATTGTGGATATAAGCCGGTGGTGTTCGATGATCGTTTTATTAGAGAGCGGCGCGGTGTTCCGTGTGACTGTGAACAGCTCGCCCACAGCAGCGCCCAGGGCAGCGGCTATCGCTTCGGCGGTCTTCAGGTCGACAATCTCCCCTTTGCAGGTCTTTGTCACTGTATTGGCCGAAACACCGGCAGCGGCGGCAAGAGCGGCGCGTGTGAGCTTCTTTTCAGATACAAGGGCGGATATATCCTTTTTCGCTTTGGCCTTGTCTGCGTTTCCTCTTATGCCCTGCTCTCCGAGGTTTTTATATAAAGCGTTCAGGTGCTGCGGCCTTAGGTCCTGCAGCTTGATATGGCCGATTGCTGGGTTGATCCTCTCCAGCAGCTCGCGGTACCGGACGACGGTCCGGTGCTTATTACCACTCCGCTCTTTAAGATCGAGGACATAGGCGGCGTATTGGCTGAAGGTCTGCCGGTTGTCGGCAGCGAAGCCCTGCGTGATCTCACGTTCGAACTCAAAAGCAACCCGCTGCAGCTCTTTATCGATCTGGCGGGGCGTCATGTTTGCCGGAGGGCTGTAGGTCATATAGCGCCGGATCTGTTCACCGGTAGAATTGCGCCCCTGCGAAACCGTTATTTCGTAGGATAGACCATTTTTAGTATTGAGCTTGCGAATGCTGGCCATGCTTCCCTGCCGCTCTCTCGATTATTCGGGCTTCGCTTCATGCGACCGATTTACGAGTGCTTTCCCGTTGCGGAGTATGATACTGCGGCAATCGTCGGCTACCTCATATAGGCGAACGATAGCCCCATCCCTGCTTGTCTTGACGGAGTTATGGTCGTCGGAGGTTGATTCTGTTTCATAATAAAGCCCCTCCCACTTTTCGAAAACTTCCGCAAAATCGTCAAAAATAAACATTCCCTCTCCGTCGTATACGAAATCGCTATAAATCGTCGCCCGGCCGAGTAAATTGCTAAGCGCCATAATTAAGCGATCCGCTCCACGCGCGGCGTAGTCGTCTATCAGGTCTTTTAACCCCGATAGGTTTTTATCGTGCTGCTGGATCTCTTTCGGTACTCGAAATTCGCTTTTCCCCAATAGATAATCGGTCGTCACATTGAAGAAGTCGGCCAGCTTCGCTATCAACTCCGAGTCCGGAGACCGCTCTCCGCGCTCGTAGGTTCCCAAAGCGGATTGCGATCTACCAACGGCCTCGGCTAATTCGATCTGCGAAAGGCCGCGACTCTCCCTGAGTTCTTTTATCCGGTTGCTTTCCATATTGTTGCCCCTCCTTATACATTCATACGCGCTTATAATATACTCGACAAGCGCAAAAGTCAACAATTTTCTTTGAAATAGTATTGACATAATTCATTCGCGCTTGTATAATTGTTTTATAGCGCGTATGAATTACGGGAGGGATGAAGATGATTATTGCAAACGCGGAATTACTTGAACGGACAAGGGCTAAGAACGGGATGACCAAAAAAGACCTTGCCGAAAAAATCGAGGTGTGCCCCTCGGTTGTTGCCCGTGCTGAACAGTCGAAAGGGGTTAGCCCGTCGACCGCCAAAAAGCTGTGCGAAGTTCTCGGGCTTGACTTTGACGATCTTTTCAGAGTCGGAAAGCGAGGTGAGTTACATGCCTGAAGTGCCGCGCATGCGCACAATTGCACAGGTCGCAAACGAGACAGGCCTTGCCGAGAATTTCGTCCGGCGGCTTTGCCTGTCCGGTCAGGTCGTGTATGTAAAGGCGGGAAAGAAATATCTTTTAAATTTTGATCGTTTTATCGAATTTTTGAACGCACCCCCCACTCCCGCCGCTCCCGCCATTCAAAACGGGATCCGGAAAATCGAAATTTAGGACGGGGGATTGACTTGATACATGACAAACCGCTCTCGCTTCTTACCAGTGACAGCGTGAATCGCGGGGTTTGGCAGTCGGGAGATAGCTGCGTGTCGGCTTTTATCGGCCTCTTTCAAAACCCTAAGCGGGACGAAGTGACCCTCGATAAATACCTCGAGCTGCCGAAGGACGAGCAAGACGCCCGGAAGGACGTCGGCGCGTACATCGGAGGGCGTTTTAAAGGTAATCGGCGCAAAGCGTGTTACGCCATCAGTCGCAGCTTGATAGCTTTCGACATTGAAGGCGCCGCCGTCTCTGCTGGCTACCTTCAGTACCTAATTCAACGCCTTGACAGTTTTGGGTTTGCTTACCTTGTCCACAGTACACGGAAGCACCGCGAAAGCGCTCCGCGTCTACGGGTCATAATATTCCTCTTTCGCGACGCGCTCCCGGAAGAATATAAGCCGTTATCGCTTAAGATCGCTTCCCTCATTGATCCCACAATGACTATTTTCGATCCCAAGAGCTTCGATATTGTGCAGCCGATGTTTTGGCCTTCCTGCTGCGCTGATAGCCAGTATGTTTTCATCTACCGCGACAGGCCTTTTCTTAGCGTTGACGAAACTCTGGCTTTATACAAGGACTGGCGAAACTTCGACGAGTGGCCGGAGCTTCCGGGCGTTAAACAAAGCCGCGCCGCGAAGCAAGCTGATCCGACAGCGAAGCCCGGCATCGTCGGCGCGTTCTGCCGGGTCTATGATGTCCCCGCCGCTATGGAGGCGTTTCTACCCGGCATATATGAAGAAACCGATCAGCCGAATCGCTACACTTTTACCGGCGGTAGTACCACCGGAGGCGCATTGATCCACGACAATGGATCGTTCCTTTTTTCCCATCACGCGACGGATCCATGCGGTGGTATTCTGGTCAATGCTTTTGACCTGGTGCGGCTTCATAAATTCGCCGATCTCGACGACGCGGCGAAACCAGATACCCCGACGAATAAGCTGCCGTCCTATCTGGCAATGCGTGATCTCGCTGTCGCGGATCCGGCAGTCGCCCCT
>CAZTDA010000130.1:0-6258 GCA_964612155.1 uncultured Eubacteriales bacterium
CCAGATCAATGATATAATCGGCGCACTTGATTACATCCAGATTATGTTCAATAATCAAAACACTGTGACCTTGATCTACAAGACGGTTGATGCTCTCGAGCAGCTTTTCGATATCCGAAAGATGGAGTCCAGTCGTCGGTTCGTCCAAAATATATAAATTGTGCGCTCCGCGTTTGATTTTTGAGAGCTCGTAAGCCAGTTTGACGCGTTGGGCTTCTCCCCCTGAAAGCGTTGTAGAACTCTGTCCGAGGGTGATATAGCCCAAACCCAGCTCGTCCATGATATTAAGTTTATGGCGCAGATAGGCATTATCCTTGAAAAATACCAGCGCCTCCTCAACCGTCATATCCAGAATCTGTCCGATATTTTTGCCGTTCACCTTTACTTCAAGACCCTCGGGGGAAAAACGCAGTCCTTTGCAGACGGGGCAAACGGTTTCAATATCGGCCATAAACTGAAGATTTGTCACAATCACACCGTCTCCGGTGCAGTGTTCGCAGCGGGTGCCGTTGGCATGGGTCAAGCTGAAATCAATGGCCTGATATCCCTTTTCGATCGCATCCGGTGACGCGGCAAAAATATCGCGAATCTTATCGTAAAGACCGATATAGGTCGCCGGATTGGATTTGCTCCCCCTTCCGATGGCGGATTGGTCGATGTTGATTAAATTATTGATATGTTCGGAGCCAAACAGATAATCATGCTCTCCCGGCATAATTCTGGCTGATTTTTTAATGACTTCCATTTCCATGAACAGAATATCGTTAATCAGCGTGGATTTACCGGAGCCGGATACGCCGGTGACACAAGTGAAAACCCCCAGCGGGATATCGACGTTGATATTTTTGAGATTGTTGGCTCTTGCGCCTTGTATAGTAATACAGGCATCGCCGATGTGACGCCTTTGGGCGGGAACCGGAATGGTTCGTTTTCCCGACAGATAAGCCCCGGTGACGGAAGATTCTTGTTGAATTAACTCTTCTTTTGTACCCGCAGCGATGATATTGCCGCCGTGTATGCCCGGACCAGGCCCGATCTCAACCAAAAAATCGGCATTGCGCATAGTTTCAAGGTCGTGCTCCACAACCAAAACGGTATTGCCGATGTCGCGGAGTTTTTTCATGATGTTGATCACTTTGACCGAATCCCTCGCGTGGAGGCCGATACTCGGCTCGTCCATGACATAGAGCATGCCCATCAGCTCGCTGCTGATTTGCGTTGACATCTTAATGCGCTGCATCTCGCCGCCTGAGATCGAGTCGCTTCTGCGCCCCAGATTGAGGTAATACAGCCCGATATCAATCAGGAGCTGCAATCTGGTGCAAATTTCGTTGATAATACCGGACGCGACATCGGTGATCGTTTCGTCAAAAGTCAATTCTTTTAAAAACGCAACCAACTCGGGGAGCTGCATCACCGAGAGCTCATGGATATTTTTATTACCGATTTTAATCGACAGACGCGGTCTTTTCAACCTTGCCCCGCCGCATTCGGGACAGGTTTTTTCGATCATGGTCTCCTTCACAAAGCTGGGTTCCATCGATTCGGTGCCGACGGTTCTGCGTATATAATTGCGGTACCAGCGTTGAATATCGGAAACAAGGCCGTTGTGGTCGTCGATTCTGCCAACCGCGCTGTACCGCCGTTTTGCCATCGGAGGGTGCAGCCGTTCGAATTTTTCACCGTCTGTGCCGAAAAGCATAATATCGGTGATCCGCTTGGGCAATTCGCACCAGGGGGTATCAAGGCTAAAGTGATAATGCATCGCGTAACTATACAGAAGGACAAGACGGTAAGAATCCAAATTTTTCGGGTTGAAAAGTTGTGTGTGCAGGGCGCCCTTCATAATGCTCTTCTCTGGATTGGTGACCAAAAATCTGGGTTCGACCACATGGCTCATGCCCGTCCCGAGGCAGGTGTTGCAGGCACTGTCGGGGTTGTTAAAAGAAAAATGAAACGGCTGCATTTCACACAGAATAAAATGGTGCTCGGGGCAGGCAAGACCGTGGTAAAAATCTTTCGGCACTTTGCCTTCTATAATTTCTATTTTGATCATGATGTCTTCATCAAGCGTGACCATGGCGGCTTCAATCGACTTCGTAATTTGAATGTACATCTCGGGCTTGACGATAAATCGGTCAAGGACGATTTCCATATCGTATGTTTTGTTTTCTTCGAGTTCTTCTTTTTGTGAAAGGTCAAAAGGCCGACCGTCGATCAGCATCTTTTTGTATCCCTTTTTTCGGATTTTTTCAAAGAGAAATTCATAATCTTCGCCGTAAATTTTATATACGGGAGCGCGTAATTCAATCACGGTCCCTTCTTGAAGCGAGCTGATGTGTTCGGCCATTTTAGCCGCACCAGTCGGATGCAGCTGATGTCCGCAAACGGGACACTCTCCCACGCCGGCTGTTGCATACAGCAGGCGCAGATAGTCGGCGATATCGGTTACGGTCCCGACGGTCGAACGCGGGTTCGAGTTCCCCTTTTTTTGTTCGATGGCGACGACGGGGGACAATCCCCGGACAAAATCGACTTTCGGTTTTTTTACTTGATTGATGCGGCTTTTTGCAAAATTCGAAATGGATTCGAGAAAACGCCGCTGTGCTTCTCCGTATATGACATCAAAAGCGAGTGAGGATTTGCCCGAACCGGAAACGCCTGTGATGACCGTGAGTTTGTCCCTCGGGATTTCAACATTGATATTGCGGAGATTGTTTTGTTTTGCGCCGATGACTTCAATGCTGGTTCTGGCCATATGAAACTTCCTTTGATTGATTTTTTAATTTATTCTTCCTCTTTGAAATACATAAAAGCCACTTCTTCGACGCATTTTCGCCCTTTCGGCGTTATTCGGATGGTTTGCGAGACCTTATCCAATATTCCCTTTTGAACCAAATATTCAAAAACGTGCGTGATGGAATGCGAATCGATATTAAAATGATGGCACAGTTCCGTCACGGTTTTAATTTCTCCGTCTTCCAAAAAACTGACCGCAGGACGGGCCAATAAACTTAAATGGTCCTCTAAAAACGTCGCCATTTTGAAAAGAGAATTTTTAACTTCCTCGGTTGTCATCGGGCCGGACAACGGTCTTTGATAAAACGGTTCCATGAACGTCGGATCCTGTCGGCTGACCAACATCGTCGCTTCACGGGAAATCGGTTGATGCTGCAGCACCAGAACCATATTGGAAAGGTTATCCGCTGCTTTTAAAAGATGATGCTGGGCATACATGGGGTCTTTTTTTACCGTAAGCCATTTTTCGACTTTTTCCATATCCCCGATCAAATTACACGCGTATGTAAAAAAACTCAGTTCAAGGTCGTCATCTCCGATAACGCGCATATCATCGACAAGGGAACGAAGACCTTCATCCAGGGTATATACAAATTTGCCTTTGCTGAGATAGGAGTGTGTAAAGCTGCCGCCTTTTATTCTTCCCAGCTGTTTTACAAAATCCGAACGGGTGTAAAGAGCAACATTGAGAATAATGTTATTTTCGTCGATGCTGTAACTTTTGGTGGTAATCGGTTGGTCGCGGATAATGATGCTGATATCGACATCGCTTTTTTCCCAAACGGTGTCGTTGGCCAAGCTTCCGGCTAAAAACACAGCGATAACATTGGGATCGTCCTTCACTTTGTCTACAAAGCTCTCTACCGCCTCATGATAAAGCATACTGATAGTTTGATCCATACGAATCCAGCTCCGATATAATTATTTTCAGAAAAATCACGGTGTCGACGCTAAAATTAGAGTATAGTATAACAGGTGTAACATGACAACTGTATGTCAGGTAAAAAAATTCAGCGTCAAAGAGGTTGAATTTTGACGCTGATTTATTCTTGAGTTCTTTCTCCGTTTGACGAGGGAGTTAATTTCGATAATTCGTGGGTAAAAAGCTGAAGATTTCACGTTCGACGGCATCATGGTCTTCGCTTTTAATTGCATCGCTCAGTTTTTCCAACAGCTTGTTCAACCCTCCGGCGTCAAGGTCGTTGTCGCGCAGTACAAATATCTTTTCATGGGAGGTCTTGTCCACGGTCTCGGCGGACATCGACAGTTCTTCGAACATCTTTTCGCCCGGGCGAAGCCCGACGTATTTGATTTTAATATCCTTGCCCGGTACCAATCCCGCCAGACGGATCATATCCTCGGCAAGGTCTTTGATTTTGACCGGCTCGCCCATGTCCAACACGAAAATCTCGCCGCCTTTTGCCAACGCGCCCGCTTGCAAAACCAGAGAGACCGCTTCGGGGATCGTCATAAAATAACGGGTAATTTCGGGGTCGGTGACTGTGACCGGTCCGCCGCTTTCGATTTGCTTTGTAAAAAACGGAACAACACTGCCTGCTGAACCCAGTACGTTTCCGAATCGAACCGCGCAAAACTCGGTTTTATTTTGACGGTTGAAGTCCATGAATAACAACTCAGCGATGCGTTTGGTCGCGCCCATGACATTAGAGGGATTAACAGCTTTATCGGTGGAGATTAAAACACATTTCTTTACGCCCGATTCGATGCACTGTGCAAGAACATTGCGTGTTCCGAAGATATTGTTTTTTACTGCTTCGAGCGGGCTTATTTCCATCATCGGAACATGCTTGTGCGCCGCGGCGTGAAAGACCAGTTGAGGTTTATATTCGTCAAACACCGATTTAAGACGGTTTTTATCCCGTATGGAACCCAAAATCGTGGCAAATCGACTGTTTCCAAAACGTTCGGACAACTCGTTGCCGATGTAAAACAACCCGTTTTCATTAAAATCATAGATGATTAATTTTCTTGCGCCCGCCGCTAAAATCTGACGGCATAATTCGCTGCCGATGCTGCCGGCACCGCCGGTAACCAGAACGGTCGCATCCGAGATAAGCGCTTTTGCCTCGTCGTTTTTCATTTTAATCGCGTCACGCCCGAGCAAATCCTCGATGTGGATATTGCGTAAGGTGGTATAGGCGTTTTCGGTGTAATCCTGCACCCCGCTGTAAATTTTTAAAACGGCGTCGGTATTGCGAACCAACTTGTAAATACGCCGAAAGTCCTCGCGGGATGCCGAAGGCAGAGCTACCATTACGGTGCTGACATCATATTTTTCGATGATTGCAGGGAGCAGTTCATCTCCCCCCACAACTTTCAAGCCACAGATCAAGGCATCTTTAATCTGCGGATCATTATCAACAAACGCCACCGGCAAATAGCCCTTTTCGGGATTGGTGATGAAATATTGTGCCAAATAAGTACCTGTTTCTCCGCTGCCGACAATGACTGTACGGTTGGCGGTTGCTCTTGTGACACTCCGGCTGGAGATGATTTGCAAAAATCGGGGCAACAGTCGGGCAAAAGCAGAAAACATGAAATTTAATATAAAAAACAATATGATTAAACTTCCGGAAAACTTTGTGATGTTTAACAGTTTAAAAGCACCCCAAATCACTGCCGCACAAGCGTTGGAGCTGATCAAACGAAGTAAATCAAGCAATCCCGATCTCCGCCACAAATTACTGTAGCAGTCGAAAATAAGATTGAAGATGATCACGGTAGGCCATATGAACAGGTAACCCATTCTGAGTGTTAGGTATACAAAGGAATCTGCAAAGTTGAATTCATGAAAAATAACTGTTGCAAATAATGTGGTAAAAGCGCAGATGAAAAGATCACAAACGACAAGCGCAGGAATTTTGAACATTTTTTTTGCCGACATTTCACACCTCGTCCAATAATGGGAAGTTTTGTTTTCATGATTATACAGCAAACTACATAATGTGTCAACATTCGACAAGAAGCAATGATGCTCCTATTTATTTTATCAAAGCAAAAGATAATTACTCATTTTAAACGAGTATTTTTAATAATTTCGCATTCTGCTGCCTTTAATTTGATGACTGCCGCAACATTGATTACGCACAAAATCCCGCCCCCGAGATCACACAGTGTCCAAACAACCTCCGGAGCAGCAGCGCCGGCGCAGATCATCACGCCCGCCATTCCGACAAAGACCAGCGCTCTTTTTACACTCGATACATTTGCGGCGGCGGTAAAACCGCAGGTCAGCACAGTGGTGAAAGCAAACACCGCGACGAGGATGGACACCGTAAAGCCGCCGCCTTTGCCCAGCAGCGTTCCCGCGGCGCCGACAGCGGTGGTGCAGCCCGAGCAGAGCAGCGCGAGCCCGGTCAGCGTGCACATTAACAAGGTGTCAAACAGCACCGAGAGCGACTGGCACAGGCCGATTTCTTCGGGGGTGCCCTCGGCTTT
>CAZTDA010000131.1:0-6255 GCA_964612155.1 uncultured Eubacteriales bacterium
AGCTTCGGATACGGAACCGAACAGGTACTTGAGCATGTCAATTGTGTCATCGCCCCGAATGAGATCGTCGGTGTTGTCGGACCGAGCGGCGCGGGAAAAACCACTCTCGCCTATCTGTTGCTTTGTCTGCTCCGCCCCGACAGCGGAAACCTCAGTTTTTTCAGCGATTCCGGTATCGAAGAAGCCACTGCGGCTTCGCGTCGCTTCATCTCCTATGTCCCGCAGGGCAATACGTTAATTTCAGGGACCATTGCCGAAAATCTGCGCACCGGCAGACCGGATGCAAGCGAGTCGGAACTTATAAAAGCGCTCGAGGTTGCCGATTGCCTTTCTTTTGTGGAAAAGCTTGAAAACAAGTTGGAAACCCGTATCGGCGAAAACGGTACCGGGCTTTCGGTGGGACAAGCCCAACGCATTGCAATTGCCCGCGCCATCATTAAAAATGCGCCCATTTTGATTCTTGACGAGGCGACTTCAGCGCTTGACGCAGACACTGAAGAGCGCGTTTTGAGAAATTTGCGCAACAGCGGCATCATTCACACCTGTTTTATTATCACCCACAGGCGCTCCATGCTGTCTTATTGCAATCGAGCCATCGAGGTAAAAGGCAGAAAGGTCATCGAGCTCCCTTTATGCAGTCCGGCGCTGAACGGTGAAGTATGAAAAACACCAAAAGCCGAATACTGATTGCGTTAAATATTATTTTTATTCTCATCACCCTTGTTTTTATTTGGAGTAATTCAATGCAAAGCACCGCTTTATCGCAGCAGCGAAGTTTAAGCGCTTTAAATATTGTGAAACCGCTTCTTGAGGTTGTTGTCGGGCACGGCAATGTCAACGACCATCTCGTACGCAAGTTGGCGCACTTTACAGAATTCGCTGTGCTTGACGCAGAGTTGTCTTTTTTATTGATTTTTTTAAGAAAGGTTCGTTTCCAACCCATCATCAACTGTTCTTTTTTCGCACTCTCTTGCGCCGTTATTGACGAGACCATCCAGATTTTTTCGAGTCGCGGCTCACAGGTACAGGATGTTCTTTTGGATTTTTCAGGCGCTCTGACAGGTATTTTTTTGGTTTTCATCGTCTATTTGCCGTTTCACCATAAACGACTAAAAAAAGAAAGACGGCAGACACCTTAAAAAACTCAATTTTTTCAGTGCGGTTAACTTTCTTTCACGCTCGAATAAAACACTTACATTTGCAGATAATGATTGGGAAATGTCGCATATTGCGGCAGAAAAACTGTAAATTCGGAGGCAATTTATTATATGAAAGCAACGGGAATCGTCAGAAGAATCGACGATCTTGGTCGGGTGGTTATTCCAAAAGAGATCAGGCGCACCATGCGCATCCGCGAGGGCGATCCGCTCGAAATTTTCACCAACGCCGACGGCGAAGTCATTTTCAAAAAATATTCACCCATCGGCGAACTGACCGAGATCTCCGGCATCTATGCGGAGGTCATGTTTAAAAACAGCACCGATCCGGTGGTCATCTGCGACCGCGACCATGTGATTGCGGCTTCGGGTGTATCCAAAAAAGAAGTGCTCGAACGGCGATGCTCCCCTCTGCTTGAGGAGGTCATGGAGCAACGCAAGCCGTTTATCGCAAAACCGGGTTTGAAACATCTGGTGGCGATTGAGGGTATCGAGCGTACTGCTTCGATTGCAATCCCCATTTTGGCGTCCGGCGATGTCTGCGGTGCAGTGCTGATGATGTCCGACGACAACAATACCATCCCCAAAGACAGCGATATTAAAATGATCAACGTCGCAGCAGCATTCTTAGGCCGCCAGCTCGAGGGGTAAAAAAAGGGCGCAAAAATGCGCCCGGTACTTATTTATATAGAAAAAACGCTTGCAAACAATTTAAAACTGTGTTATAATCCTTAAGCATTTGTTTCCGGCGATTCCTGCCGGGGGTTGATGACAAAACATTAACGCAGGTATTCCTCTGGCGGCGCTTTATTACATGCACCGGCCATGAATTCCGGTAAAATACGGAGGGTAAAAATTATCATGGATCTCATTAAAGTAATGACCGATTCCTGCATGAAAACCGAGCCGCCCAAGTTTGCAATCGGCGACACCGTTCGCGTGTCGGTCAAGATCAAAGAGGGCGAGCGCGAGAGAATCCAGGCATTTGAAGGCACAGTGATCGCCCGCAAACACTGCGGCATCACCGAAACATTCACAGTTCGCCGCATTTCTTACGGCGTCGGCGTCGAGCGCGTGTTCCCGATTCACAGCCCCAACATCGCGGGTGTCGAAGTCGTGCGCAAAGGTTCTGTTCGCCGTGGTAAGCTCTATTATCTGCGCAGCCGCGTGGGCAAGTCCGCAAAGGTCAAAGAAAAACTTTAAAAACCAACACTGCGGGGACATCGTCTCCGCAGTTGTCATATTCGGCCTTTTTTTCGTCAGCCGAATTCTCAAGGAAGCCGGATTATGAAATGAATGACTCTAAAAGCGAACCGAGATACGGGTTTTCTTACAACTTAGCTGATTTCATGCTCAGCATGGTCAAGTTCACCGGTGTGTTAGTGGTCTTATTAATGTTGATATTTCGTTATGCGACTGTGGACGGCGTTTCGATGGTTCCCACCTTTCATGACGGCGACCGCTTGTTTGCGACGAACCTCTTCTATGAGCCGCAGCGCCTCGATGTCGTGGCGGTTTTTGAAGTCAACATACTTCACAAACCGCTGATCAAGCGTGTGATCGGTATTGCCGGTGATAAAATTGTCGTTAATGCTGAGGATGGAAAGGTTTATGTAAACGATGTCGCACTCGATGATTCCTTCACCCTTGAACCGAACACCGAGTTGGGCACCGTTCGCTACCCCGTCATTGTGCCTGAGGGTACCATCTTTGTCATGGGAGACAATCGCAATAACTCTCGCGACAGCCGATTTTCCGAAATCGGAATGATTCAATTGAACGCTGTCATCGGCAAAGTCCTCTGGCGGTTTTACCCCTTTAATGCCATGACGACGCAATTTCAATAACCAACCGCCCGTCGTTAATACTACATTAAATATATACAGCTGCTTTTACTCTTTAAAAGCCGAGATTTCGGAGGGAACCGGATTATCAAATGAATGATTCAAAAAGCGAACCGAGATACGGATTCTCTTACAATTTAGCCGATTTTATGCTCAGCATGGTCAAGGTCACCGGTGTTCTGGTGGTCATGTTGATGCTGTTTCTGCGTTATGCGGTGGTGGATGGCGATTCGATGGTCCCGACCTTTCAAAATCAGGACCGGGTGTTTGCCGCCAATATTCTTTATGAGCCGCAGCGGCTTGATGTCGTGGCGGTCTTTGACAGCAAATATTATCACAAACCGCTGATCAAGCGCGTTATCGGCCTTCCGGGGGACAAAATTGTTGTCGACACCGTGGAAGGAAAGGTCTATGTCAACGATGCGGCACTTGAGGATGCCTATGTTGCAGAACCGACTACCGAAGCCGGCAATGTTAAATATCCCGTTGTCGTACCCGAGGGCTATATTTTCGTCATGGGGGACAACCGCAATTATTCGCACGACAGCCGTTACACCGAGATCGGTATGATCAGGTTCGAAGCAGTCATCGGTAAAGTCGTCTATCGATTTTTCCCTTTTAACAAGATGACTTCGGAGTTTTCATGAGAACCGATATTCAGTGGTACCCCGGTCACATGACCAAAACCCGCCGCGAGATCGAAGCGCAGCTCAAATTTGTCGATCTGGTGGCGGAAGTGCTGGATGCGCGCCTTCCCTTTTCGTCGCGCAATCCCGACATCGACTCCATCGCAGCCGGAAAACCCCGGTTGATTCTTTTAAATAAATCCGATCTCGCCGACCGAAAAATCACCGTCGCCTGGGCTGAAAAGTTCCGGGCGCAAGGTCTCGGCGTGGTTGTCACCGACTGCAAGAGCGGTTACGGCATCGAAAAGATCAAACCGGCCGCCTTTTCGCTGCTTGCCGAAAAGCGCGAACGCGATCAAGCGAGGGGCATGACCAAGTCCGTGAGGATGATGGTCTGCGGCATCCCGAACGTCGGTAAATCAGCGCTGATCAACCGGCTTGCCGGTGCAAAAAAAACCCGCGTCGAGGATCGTCCCGGCGTCACCCGCGCCCGCCAATGGATCACGGTTGACAATGAGTTTGAGTTGATGGACACCGCCGGTGTGCTGTGGCCGAAATTCGAGGATAAAGACGCTGCCGTCCGCCTTGCGTTGACAGGCGCGATTAAAGACGCGGTGCTCGACACCACCGAACTCGCCCTTAAAATGCTCGAATACCTCGCCCAAACCGCACCTGAATCGTTGAAAACACGTTATGATATTGACCTTGACGGTACCCCTCTGGAACTTTTTGACCGCGTCTGTAAAAAGCGCGGAATGCTGATGAGAGGCGGAGAACCCGATTACGAGCGATGCGCAGCCATGCTGTTGGACGAACTGCGCGCGGGCAAACTCGGCCCTGTCTCGTTTGAAAAGCCATGACGCTCTATCAATTCGACAAAGCGATCTGTGACGAGGGTTTCCCCGTCGTCTGCGGACTCGATGAGGCGGGCAGAGGTCCGCTGGCTGGTCGGGTCTACGCCGCTGCCTGTGTGCTTCCTGCCGGATTTGAACCGCCGTTTTTAAACGATTCTAAAAAACTGACCCCAAAACGGCGAGATGTTTTATATGATGAAATCACCGCAAACGCCATTGATTTCGCGGTCGCTTTTTCCGATGAAAAAGAAATTGACGCGATGAATATTCTCGAGGCCTCACTGCTCGCCATGCGCCGTGCCGCTGCGCAGCTGTCGGTCATTCCCGATATCTATTTGGTCGACGGCAACCGCCATCCCAAGATTGCGGGCATTTGCCGCACGGTCGTACAGGGTGACGGCAAATCAGCGGCAATCGCAGCGGCTTCAATTTTGGCCAAAGTCAGCCGTGACCGCTATATGACCATGATGGCGGAGAAGTACCCGGGCTACGGTTTTGAGCAGCACTTCGGCTATCCCGTCAAAGCGCATTACGACGCCATTGCCGAACTCGGCCCGTGCGAACTGCACCGCATGACTTTTTTAAAGAACTTGGCCGAAAAGCACCCTGCCCCGAACAGAGGAACGCAAGGCGAAGACGCAGCGGCGATCTTTCTCGAAAGCAGCGGTTTCCGCATCTTAACGCGCAATTTTAAAGTTACCGAGGGCGAATTAGACATTGTCGCCGAACGCAACGCCCTCGTACATATCGTCGAAGTCAAACAGCGCGCGAACGACCGCATCGAGCGACCCGCCGCGTGGGTCACTCCGGCAAAGCAAAACCGCCTCAAAACAGCCGCTCTGTACTGGCTGTCTCAAAGCGGCTGCAAACTGCCGTTTTGCTTCGATATCGTCGAGATTTTAGGCGACGAAATCACCTTGATCGAAAACGCATTTTAAATTATGTAGGGAGCGACGCGGAGACAGTTATCGGCCACGAGCCGATGTTCCCTACAATTTGAATTCCCCTCACTCCATCAGCGCTTTTGAAAGCGGTTTCGCCAAAGCCGCACAGGCAACCGTCGCAATCACGATGGCCGGAATCATATACAGGGCGTTATATGCCGCCGAATAAATCCAGACCGTGGGTGTTTTCATAAACCAGACGGTCGGCGTAGCGTAGCTTGCATAAAAGACCACGCCGCTGACGATATGGACGAGATAGCGCGCAAAGCCGCCGATGACGGCGCCGATCGCCCAACCGCCCGAGCTTTTTTTCAATACCAGCAGCCCCGCCAGCCCGACCATCATGTAGGCAAACGGATAATCCATGATCAGCGACCAGATGTTGACCGCATAACCCTCGTTAAAGTACTGGATCATTCCGGCTACCGCACCCGCCATCAGTCCCGGCCAAACGCCGCGCCGCAGCGCATAAACCATCAGTGGGATCATCGCAAAGTCGATGGAGCCGCCCTCCGGCCCGATCGGGATGCGCAACAAGCTGAGCACCGCGGACAGTGCGACCATGATTGCCCCTTCAGCCAGCACGAGCAGTTTTTTGTTTCTGATTTTCTTTGTTGCCATAATCATATCACCCTTTCAAGTACAATCGGATGTTTGATCCGGCATGGCAAGCCAAATTTGTGTTCTCACACAAACGGATCAAACTCCCCAAGCTTAAAAAATCTATTTTTTAAGCTACAACCCGCATTCCCGTGATGACTAAATAAACAAAAACCGCCGATAAAATATCGACGGTCTTACAATCATTGCAATGGGTCATTGCATTGCGT
>CAZTDA010000132.1:0-6211 GCA_964612155.1 uncultured Eubacteriales bacterium
GGATCAGCATGGAAAAAATCGCAACCACCGAGCGCGGTTTCTTCTCCGGGCTGTCCTGCGCCATCGGGATGAAAAAGATGTTTTTGGTGTTGAGCAGCGCGCCGATATTTTTAGCGCACCCCGACAGCGCGTCGTTGGTTGAAATCCCGATCAGCAGCGGTCGTTCGTTTCACAAGTGCGCTTTTGCCGCAAGGGTAACCGGCGTGTCGGTGATTCCTAAGGCGATTTTTGTTGTGGTGTTGCCGGTGCAGGGCAGGATCACCATAATGTCGAGCAGCTTTTTAGGTCCGATGGGTTCGGCCTCGCCGATACTGTTGATAATCGGTTTGCCGCAGATATTTTCGATTTTCTTTTTAAAGTCCGCCGCTTTTCCGAACCGTGTATCAATCGTTGCGGCATTAAACGACATGATCGGAATCACCTCACGGCATTTTTCTTGCAGCTCGGTAAGGAAGTCCAACGACTCCGCAATTTTACAAAACGACCCGGTCATCGCATAACCGACGACAGCGTCGGATAAATTCATTGTGAATACCACCCTTTCGTTCATTTCAATATTTTATTTTTCAAATCTTCACCTCTCAACAGGTCTCCATAAATTTGAGAATGGTTTGATATAGATACCCGGCCGCGGAAATCGGTGCGGTTTTGCCGGGCAAGGAGAGCGCCCAAATCGTTTTTCTGCCCAATTGTGCAGCCGCCCCAAAGTCAATGCCGCCGGGTTTTGATGCCAAATCCACAAACAGGCAATCGGGTTTTGAGGCCGAAAGCAGTTCCTTTGTCAGCACAAGCGCAGGGACCGTGTTAATCACGGCATCCATAGTTTTAATTACATGCGGCAAGTCCTGATACTTTACAGGGATGATTCCGTTCACTTCCATCCAAGCCAAGTCGGACTCCTTACGCGCGGCGGCATAAACGCGTGCGCCGAAAAATTTCAGATATTGCGCCAAGGTCTTTCCGATTTTTCCGTACCCGGTAATCAGCATATCGCAGCCGCTGATGGTGCGTTTCAACTCAGCGATCAATACCCCGATGCAGCCCTCGACTGTCGGTAAAACCGTGAGAATCTCAAGGCGCTCCGAAGCGTAATAATCAATTGCCGTCAGTCCGGCGGCCTCGCATTTTTCAATAAACCACTGCGGGAGCAGACCGCCCAAGATCACTTGGTTTTTATGTAACTTGAGCAGCAGCTCATATAAAGTCGGTATCTGTGAAATATCCGCACCGGTCTTTCTCAAGTACGGCTCCGAGACATTGATATGGGAGCCATTGCTGACCGCCGGAAGCGGTAAAATGAGCGCATCACAGTCAGAAATTGCGGAAAAAAAGTCGGCATCAGCGTTTTCGTGAAATACGCCTGTCACCTCATATCCGTCGGCCTTAAATTTATCGGTCAATAATTCGAATCGTTTATCGCCCCCGATTACGGCGACTTTATGTTTCCTGTTCATCGCATCATCCTCCCATGTGATCATTCATAAGTTAATCCGATGAAAAATCTTTTAAATCGGATACCACATAGTATGAGAAGGTATAATGGCTTGTGATTGAAAACGGGAGCGGGATTGTGTATAATTTGGTTATGGGAGGTGAGATCATGACCGGAATCGGAAAACCGGCGCAGACCGCGTTAACACTGCTTGAACAGGCGGGTTATCCGTCCTATATCGTGGGTGGCTGCCTGCGCGATCTGCTGCTCGGCAAACAGCCGCAGGATTATGACCTCACCACACCCGCCACGCCGCAGCAGATGCTTGCGGTTTTTAATAGCTTTTCCTGCTTTCGTCAAGGTGAAAAATTCGGCACCATCGGCGTTATCATCGACAAAGAAAAGCTCGAAATCACGACCTTTCGCAGCGAAATCGGTTATGCGGACAGCCGTCACCCCGATCAGGTAGTGTTTTCGCGCAACATTCATGAAGACCTTTCACGGCGCGATTTTACGGTCAACAGCATCGCCTGCGGGCTTGGCGGAAAACTTGTTGATCCTTACAGCGGTCTTATCGATATTAAAAATCGGATTCTGCGCGCAACCGGCGATCCCGCAACCCGATTTAACGAAGATGCGCTGCGCATTCTGCGGCTGTTCCGCTTTTGTGCTCAACTCGGTTTCGAAATCGAGCCGAAAACCCTCGGAGCCGCCATTCAATATCAAGACAAGCTTCATGCAATTTCAAAAGAACGGATTAGCGCAGAGTTTATACGATTACTCTCTTATGACTGCGCAAAGCCGCTTCAATTGATGTCAGATAACAGCATTCTCGAAATGATCGGCATCAATCCGATCAAAGAGGCGACACCGATACAGGCCTGTCCCGACGATTCAATTCTGCGGCTTGCCGCGCTGGTTTTTCTCTCCGAATCAAATCCTAAAAACGTTTATACGGCTTTAAAACTCTCCAACAGCCAAATGCACCTTTGCAGCAATTTTATAACCGAATTATCAAGAATCCCATATCAAAATAAACAGGAGTTCAAGCGCAGATATGCGGTTCTGACTTCCGAGCAGTGGAAAGCGCTTTTACTTGCCAAAACGGCGCTCGGTCAAAATACCGGCGCGTTATGGGATTATATTGACCAAATCGAACTCGGGAAGGAACCATATCAATTATCCCAGCTGGCACTGAACGGCGACGACTTATGCAGAATGGGTTATAAGGGTATAGATATCGGTATCATGCTTGAAGAATGCCTTGAATATGTTTTACAGCATCCCGAGGCCAACACCCGAGAAAAACTGTTACATTTGTTTCAACAATAAAGGCACTGACGATCCAATCAGCGCCTCATCTTTGTCATCCTGAGCCGAGAGTCAACAGACGCGAAGTCGAATGATTTCGGACAAATGGTTGTTGGAAATTAGGAATTGGAAATTTGAAGACGACGGACTTTTCTTATAAGTAATACTTTTTTCAAAATAGAAATTGAAAAAATGGGTATGGAACTCAAAAAGCAATGCTTTATTAAGAAACAGATTTATTTCATCGCATAAGACAGATTCACACATTTACCCGCCGAAGGCGGGGTAAATGTGTCCTTGCTTCATAACCGCCGCAAAGCGGCGGTTATGAAGCGGTGTGTTTTACCGTCAGGACATATTGATAATAGTATAAAGCAGTTCGCAAATTGTTGCGACTGTCATCCTGAGCGGAGCGTCGCATGATGCGCAGTCGAAGGATCTCGGACTTATAAAAGTTAAGGCGCTGACAATGATTCCAGCGCCTTAAATCTTAATTCTGATTTCTGAATTTTAAATCCTTACTTCGTCCCGAAAATCCGATCGCCCGCGTCGCCCAGTCCGGGTACGATGTAGCCGACTTCGTTCAGCTTTTCATCCACACACCCGCAGTAAATCTGGACGTCCGGGTGCGCGGTCGCAAGGCGTTTGATGCCTTCGGGCGCGGCGATAATTGACATAAATTTAATCTGGGTGCAGCCGCGCTGCTTGATAAAGTTGATCGCCGCTTCTG
This sequence comes from uncultured Eubacteriales bacterium, assembly GCA_964612155.1. GTDB lineage: Bacteria > Bacillota > Clostridia > Oscillospirales > JAKOTC01 > DAOPZJ01. The sequence goes on from CAZTDA010000132.1 coordinate 3,474, forward strand.
CGGAACCGCCGGTCGCCAGCATCGGGTCAAGTACGATGACCATGCGGTTTTGAATGTCGTCGGGCAGCTTGCAGTAATACTCATGCGGTTCAAGGGTCTCGTGGTCGCGGTAGAGGCCGATGTGACCGATTTTCGCCGACGGTACCAGTGCTAAAACGCCGTCTACCATGCCGAGTCCGGCGCGTAAAATCGGGACGAATGCCAACTTTTTACCCGACAACGCTTTTGCTTTGGTCTCGGAAATCGGAGTTTTAATGGTGATATCTGTTAACGGGAGGTCGCGCAGCGCCTCATACCCCATCAGCATTGCGATCTCGCTGATTAATTCGCGAAATTCCTTTGAGCCGGTATTCACCGAGCGCAGAATTCCGAGTTTGTGGTGAATCAACGGGTGATCGAACACCGTTACGTTTTTATAGTGATTCATAGCTTCGCGCCTCCTATCAAATTGTCGGAATTATATCAAAAAAGCGTCATTCTGTCAATAAAAACGCCCGATATATCCAAATAATCTCAAATACGTGTGTCCAGCTTGACGGCAAGATCAAGGTATTTTTCATAAAAAGTTCCGTCGTCAAGCATCCGGCGGATATCCGCCAAAAGATGATTATAAAAACTGAGGTTGTGTATCACTGCAAGCCGCAGTGCCAACATCTCCTCGGCTTTAAACAGGTGGCGCATATAAGCGCGGGAAAAGTTTTTGCAGGTATGGCAGCTGCAATTCGGATCAATCGGGGAATCGTCATTTTCGTATTTGGCATTAAACATGTTGATTACGCCCTCGGAGGTAAACAGATGCCCGTGCCTTGCATTGCGCGACGGCAGCACGCAGTCAAACATGTCAATTCCGCGCGCCACGGCGTTCAAAATATTGCCCGGCGTGCCCACGCCCATTAAATAGCGCGGCTTTTCGGGCGGCATGTGCGGGTTGACCGTCTCGATGATGTCATACATCACCTCGGCGGGTTCCCCGACCGCAAGTCCGCCGATGGCGAGCCCGTCAGGATTGATCTCGGCGGTCTGTTTCATGTTTTCGACGCGTAAATCTTTGAAAGTCGCACCTTGGTTGATACCGAATAACATCTGATCGGGATTGACCGTTCCGGACAGCGCATTTAGGCGGGAAAGTTCCGTTTTACAGCGTTCCAGCCAGCGCACGGTGCGTTCGCTCGAGGCCTTGGCATACTCATATTCGGCGGGATTTGCCACGCATTCGTCAAAAGCCATGGCGATGGTCGAGCCGAGATTCGATTGAATTTGCATGCTCTCCTCAGGTCCGATAAAAATTTTGCGCCCGTCGATGTGTGAGGCGAAATAAGCCCCTTCTTCTTTAATTTTGCGCAGTTTTGCTAACGAAAATACCTGAAACCCGCCGCTGTCGGTCAAAATCGGGTGCTGCCACCGGGTGAATTTTTGAAGCCCGCCTGCGTTTTTAACCACTTCATCGCCCGGGCGGAGGTGGAGGTGGTAGGTATTGCATAACATCACCTGACATCCGATTTGTTCAAGGTCAAACGCATCCAACCCGCCTTTAATAGCGGCAACGGTTGCCACATTCATAAAGCAGGGGGTTTCAAAGCTGCCGTGCACGGTCTCAAAATGACCTCTGCGCGCACTTTTTTCGGTTTTTATCACCTGGAACTCATTTTTCATGCGGTTTTTTCTCCGTAATCTGTTTGTATTATATAAATAGGCAGGCATCGCCGAATGAATAAAAGCGGTATTCATCCTCAATGGCGTGTTGATAGGCCTTCAGCGTGTTCTCTCGTCCCGCAAAAGCGGACACCAACATAATCAGCGTGCTCTCCGGCAAATGAAAATTTGTAATCAGCCCGTCGATGATCCCGAATCGATAGGGTGGGTAGATAAAAATGTCTGTAAAGCCGATGTCATTTACAATCTTACCATATTTCTTATACACCGCTTCGAGGGTGCGACTGCTCGTGGTTCCAACCGAGATCACGCGTCCTCCGGCCTGTTTGGCGCGGTTAATCGTCTCTGCGGCCTGTTCGGGCAATACATAATATTCGGTGTGCATCAAATGCTTTGTAATGTCGTCTTCCTTTACAGGTCGAAACGTGCCGACGCCGACATGCAAGGTTAAATACACAATCGATACACCCTTTTCCTCCAGCGATTTTAACAATTCGGGGGTAAAATGCAGCCCTGCGGTAGGCGCTGCGACCGAACCCGGTTCCCGGTTGTACACGGTTTGATACCGATCGGGATTTTTTAAATGTTCGTGAATATAATGGGGCAGAGGCATTTCACCGATTTTTGTAAGCAACTCCATAAAATTACCGTCAAAAGATAGTTTTACCAATCGGTTGCCGTTTTCGAGCACTTCCAAAACGGTCGCGCGCAGTTCGCCATCCCCGAAAAGAAACTCCGCACCGGGAATTGCTTTTTTGCCCGGTTTGGTCAAGGTTTCCCAAACATTATTCCCTTGATCCCGCAGCAGTAAAAATTCAATTTTACCGCCGCCGGTGGACGTTTTTCCGTAAATTCGCGCAGGCAGCACTTTAGTATCGTTCAATACTAAACAGTCACCCTTTTTTAAAAAATCACCGATTTCAAAAAAGCGGCGATCTTGGTATTCACCCGTATTTTTATTCACAACGAGCAGCCGTGAAGCCGAACGGTCTGCAATGGGTGTCTGTGCAATTCGCTCAGGCGGAAGGTTGTACCAGAAGTCATGTTTGTGCATTTTAAGCCCCGTTTTCCGTTTGACATTGATG
>CAZTDA010000133.1:0-6190 GCA_964612155.1 uncultured Eubacteriales bacterium
TAGGGCGGGGGCTTGCTCCCGCCGCCTTCCGCCCCACGTTGGATGAAAAAACGGCGGGCAAGCCCCCGCCCTACAATCGATATAAAACGGGGAGGTGAGCGAAACGGACGCCAAAAAGCGCTTATTTTATCATAAAAACCCCTATGACATCCAAAGTACAGCGGACTTGTTTTTACAGGCGACCCGCGAAAATCTGCTGTTCCAAATTGCAAACTGCCCCGAGTATGCACGCATCATAAAGTCACGCGGTTTTTCACCGGACGACCTTAAAACCGAGGTTGATCTGTGTAAAATCCCCGTGCTGCCGACGCTTTATTTCAAACGCAACCGCCTGTTTTCGATACCGGAAGAAAAGCTCACGGTCAACGCAACTTCCTCGGGCACCAAAGGCGCGCAGAGTGTAGTGGGCTTTGACGCTGTTTCCATGCGCCTGGGCATTGCCATGATGACTAATTTTTTATCATACCACAAGCTCATTTCACTAATGCCGGCTAATTATTTGATTTTGGGCTACGAGCCAAGTGAACATACCCAGATGGGCGCAATCAAAACGGCGACGGGCATGACCCGTTTCGCACCTTCCTTACATAAAGAATACGCGCTCAAAGATACCGGATGTGGTTATGCGCCGAATCCCGACGGCGTACAAAAAGCGCTGATGCGGTATGCTAAAAGCGACTTTCCCGTGCGGCTGGTCGGCTTTCCGTCTTATTTGTGGCTGTTGGTCAATGAACTCGAAAATAGGGGTATCTCGTTGAAATTGAATCGCCATTCCAAAGTGCTGCTCGGCGGCGGCTGGAAACAATTCTCCGACGGTGAGATCGAAAGTGAACAACTTTATAAAACGGTCGAAAAGACGTTGGGCATCCCGCGTGAAAACTGCTATGAGTTCTTCAGCGCGGTCGAACATCCGCTGCCCTATGTCAAGTGCAAAAACGGGCATTTTCATGTACCGATCTACAGCCGCGCTTTCATCCGCGATGTGAACACCCTAGAACCGGTTCTCGACGGACAGCTCGGGCTGCTCAGCTTTGTGACCCCGCTGGTCGGCAGCATGCCGCTTTTAAGCGTTGTGACCGACGACCTTGCGGTGATGTATCCTGCCCAAAATTGCGGCTGCGGCATACAAACCCCGTATTTTGACCTCAAAGGCCGCGCGGGTGTCGGCGGGATCAAGACCTGCACCACCGAAGCGGCGGAGCTATTGAAGGGGGCGGTGCAATGAATTTAAATCTGATCGGCGGACAGCTTTTAAATGATTCACAAGCCCGTGTTGCGTTGGAGCTGTTGCAATCATCCATCCTCAAAACCCTCTCCGGCGAACCTTTGACCGCCGAAAAAGTGATCTCCGCTTGCGACGCGCTTTCAAAGAAGCTCAAAACCGGGGACTATTTACCGTTGCTGCTCGAACGCGGCATCCCCCGGGAAAAAGCCGAAAAAGAACTCGCGGAAGCCGCATATATGCTGTCAAGGGAACACCTCGAAAAGCGGCTTGAAATCGAGTTCGGCGGCTCATTTGGTCAAGCCGTGACTCTCGAAAACGGAAAGGTGCGTCAGGCGTGGAAACCGCTCGGGACACTGTTTCACATCGCAGCGGGCAACACGGATGCGCTGCCCGCTTACAGCGTGATCGAAGGGCTGTTGACCGGGAACGTCAATATTCTCAAACTGCCGGGCGGAGACGACGGCCTTTCCGTTGAGATTTTACGGGAATTAATCGCATTCGAACCGCTGATGGCGGACTATATTTTTGTTTTCGATTTTCCGTCCGAGGATGTTGCTGCCATGCAAAAGATGGCCGAGGTTGCCGATGCCATCATCGTCTGGGGCGGCGATGCGGCGATTACCGCCGTGCGAAAGCTGGCGGCACCGAACACCCGCATCATCGAGTGGGGGCATAAAATCAGCTTTGCCTATGTCTCGGGTACTCCGACCGACGCAGAGTTGGAGGGCATTGCCGAAAACATCTGCGCTACCGAGCAGTTATTGTGCAGTTCCTGCCAGGGTATCTTTCTCGACACCGATAATTTCGAAGAGGTTGTACGCTTTGCACAACAATTTTTCGAGATATTGCAGCGTAAATCCGTCGAATATCCGAGACCCTATGACCCATATCTTACCGCGCAAAAAACGCTCGAGCTCTACACCGAGGAATTGGAGTCGGCGAATGTTCCAAAACAGGTTTTTCGGGGAAATGGCTGCAGCGTAATTGCCTATCCCGACGGCACGCTCACGACATCTTATCAATTTCGGAATTGTTGGGTAAAGCCGCTGCCGCAAAATCAAATACTCACCGCATTGGTACCTCATAAAAATCACCTTCAGACTGTCGCGTTAATCTGTAATCCGGCGGACACAGAGCGCTTAGCGAACTTATTTTTCAAAACGGGCATTGTTCGCATTACGGACAGCAAAAACATGTCCGCTCAATACACCGGAATGCCCCACGACGGCGATTTCCCGCTTCGGCGCTATATGAAGCGGATTTCGATGGAAGGTTAAAAAACAGTAAATAGAATATTTCAAGCAAAAAGAGAGCGCTCTCAACGCTCCCTTTCAATATTTAACCACAATTGCGGAGCGACGAGGGCGTCGCTCCCTACGTGTCACTTACCGTTCCCATTTATCCGCCAATGAATTGATCTGGTCGGCCATTTTGGCAATCTCTTTATTGGGCATACCCTTTTTGGCATTGATTAAAGCCATCAGGCGTTTTCCGGAACTGACAAGGCGGTCAAACACCGTCGAGACAGCGGGGGCAGCGGCTTGCTTTTTCTCAAACGCTACCGGCTGCGCAAGATAGACATACCGCTCAGAGAGCAAATCATAACTCGTGCCGCTGTAAGGCGCGTCCGCGTCGAGCCCGATAGAACGCAGCTTGTCCTTGTATTCCTCGCAGACGGTATTGTCGCCGTGGTTGATAAAGACCTTTTTGGGCGCGGGGCTGTATTGCTTGATCCATTTTAACAGCTCAATTTCGTCGGCGTGGCCGCTGATACCGGGCAGATTGACGATGTCGGCTTTCACGGCGATCTCCTCGCCGAAGAGTTTGACCGTTTTTTCGCCGTCGAGCAAAATGCGCCCCAGCGTTCCGACGGCCTGATAACCGACAAACACCACACTGCATTCTTTGCGCCAGAGATTATGCTTCAGGTGATGGCGAATTCGTCCCGCTTCGCACATGCCGCTGGCCGAGATAATAACCTTGGGTTCGGGGTCGGCATTGATCCGTCGGGAGTCATCGCTCGTAACGGAGGTCTGCAATCCGTCAAATTGAATCGGGTCAATTCCTTTGTCAAGAAGCGCACGCGTCTCTTTGTCAAAATAGAGCGGGTTGGTGTTTTTAAAGATGTTGGTTGCTTCAATCGCCAGCGGGCTGTCAAGCATCACCTTAAAATTCGGATACCGTGTCAGACCCTCGGATTTAATGCGGCGAATAAAATAAAGCATCTCCTGCGTTCTGCCCACCGCGAACGACGGGATCACGACATTGCCGCTGCGTGAGAGGGTGCGGTCGATGATCTCAGCCAACGCCACGGCATAATCGGGCGGCGGTTCGTGAGTGCGGTTGCCGTAGGTGGATTCGGTGACTACATAATCGGCGGAGGCGGGGTATTGCGGGTCGTTGACAAGCGGCTGGTTGATGTTGCCGATGTCGCCCGAGAAGATGATGCTTCTCGTCTCGTCGTTTTCGGTCAGCGTCAGTCGGATGCTCGACGAGCCGAGCAAATGCCCCGCGTCGGTTAAAGTGAACTCGACGCCGTCGCAGATTTTTACGGCCTGTCCGTAATCATAGGGCTCAAAAAGGGTCAGCGCTCCCTCTGCGTCATTCATCGTATACAGAGGTTCGAAATCCTTGTCATCAGCGCGTTTGGCCTTGCGGTTACGCCATTCGGCTTCAAACTCCTGAATGTGCGCACAGTCGCGCAGCATAATGCGGCAGAGCGCAGCGGTCGCCGCAGAACAATAAATTCTGCCGCGGAACCCGTTTTTATACAGCAGGGGGATTAACCCCGAGTGGTCGATGTGCGCGTGGGTCAGCAGCATAAAATCGAGCGAACCGTCCGCAACCGGGATTTCCCGGTTTTCGAATTCGTTCGGACCCTGTTCCATGCCGCAATCCACCAAAAACCGCTTCCCTGCGGCCTCCAAATATGCACAGCTGCCGGTTACCTCGTGATCTGCGCCTAAAAATGTGACTTTCAAGATCGTACCTCCGATCGCTTATTTACTTAATTATACCACTATTGTTATATTACGTAAACCGTCATTAAAAAATCATCCGCTCGGACATTCGTGAAACCATTTTAAATGAAACACAAGAATTAGCGGTAAGTGGCTTCACCATATCACAATTTTACGATATTTTATCATAATCATACTTGCACTCTTGAAATATTTGTCTCGTTGTATTAGAATAAGGTCAGACAGATAACGCAAGGAGGGGGACAGCATGAGCAAAAGCGCTAAAGAAACAAATAAAGTGAAAAAAGCCACACTCAAAGGCAAATTGATTTTTGTGGTCATTTTAATCTGCTTAGTTCAGCTGTTGTTTTTATCGGCCGGATATATTTTTGTTTACGGCAGCATCAATGACCGCTCAAAACGACATATCCAAAACGCTTTTTTTACTTCCGTCGATTTTGTCAATTCCATCGAGACCTATACCGAACATGTGGCTTCAACCCTGAACAGAAGGATCAACTTTAATTTAATCACCCAGGACAGCTTCCGCGAGAATGCACTTCTGACAAATGCAGAGATGGAACAGGCATATGATATGATGCAGATGGTGGTGGCCGATCCGCGGCTTGACGAAGCCGGATTGTATTTTCCCGAAGAGTATATTTCAATCACATCTTATTTGGGCTCCTCAATCAATGATGATCTCGTGGACAACAAAGAATACGCCCTCTATCAGCTTTACATTATTTCAATAGAAAATTCATTTTTCAATTACACCGATGTTTTTACCGGAAAAACCGGTGTTTATTATGTTTATAAAATCCCGTCCAACGAAACGATGCGAAATGTCTATTTATTTTTAAAGGTAGCGGACGACTTTTTCGGCGCTGCGATGAGCAGTGATTCCTCGGGCATAGACGGCGAATTCGTCACGCTTTTGCAGGGCAACTCGGTTTTATTCTCCACCGACACCGAAAACGGCGCTAACGGAGCACTGATAAAAGAATACGGTAATCAAGACACAGTCGGGCAAAGAATCGTCAGCGCCGGAGGGGTTCGCTATTTCACTTATGCGGAATATGACAAATCCGGATCGGTCAAAGCAATTTATGCGGCACCCGCCAACGCTTACTTCAACGAAATGTACCGGTTTTTGGCGGTGGCAGGCATCTGTCTGGTTCTCGATATTCTCGTGTGGATCTTTTTTGCCAGAAGTTTGATCATCAAAACGGTCTATGATCCGGTCATGGATTTGGTTTCGCGGCTTGAAAAGATTCAAAACAACGATTACGACGTCATTCAAAAGGAATTCGAAGAGCGCGAATGGGATGAAGTGACCCGTGTCTTCAATATGATGGTGCGCAAAATCAAATCCAACATCAACGACTCTTATCAAAAAGACCTGTTGATGAAGAGCATGGAACTCAAATTTTTGCAAAGTCAGATCAACCCGCATTTTCTATATAATACGCTCGATTCCATCGCTTATAAGGCCAACGCGGGCGAAATCGTCGATGTCAACCGAATCACGGGGTATCTTTCAAAGATGTACCGTCTGGTCTTTAACAAAGGCAACGATTTTCTCAGCGTCGGGGATGTCTTACTGTGCTGTGAGATGTATTTACGAATCTGCGAATTCAAATACAGCAATTTCGAATTCAGAATTCAATGTCAGGAAGATATCAGAAGCACCGAAATGCTCAATCTGATCGTCCAAACCATTGTCGAGAATGCCGTTGTGCATGGCTTTGACTCCTCGCGTAAGAAGTTCATTGTTTCTATCCGCGCAATGAGTGAGGGCGAAAAACTCGTTTTCGAAATCATCGACAACGGCAAAGGCATCAATAAAAATCGTTTGGAGGTATTCGAGCAATTGCTCGCCGACGAAAACGCACGCAGCGAATCCGGCCTTGTCAACGCGCAAAAACGCATCCAACTCTATTACGGCAATCAATACGGTATAAAAATTAAAAGTCGCCAGGGGTGCTTTACAAAAGTGACCGTC
>CAZTDA010000134.1:0-6122 GCA_964612155.1 uncultured Eubacteriales bacterium
ACTCTGAGCAGCACCCGCAAAAAAAGCCCGGTGCACATTCCGATTCAATCCGCATAAATCCGTTTTTAAATTTTATGCACCAACTCTCGGGCTTGGATATCGACATCATGCTTGAGGTCAAGGATAAAAACCTCTCTGCGCTAAAATGCTTGAATTTTCTTTCAAACAGAGGCATTGCCGCTCTTGAAACTGAATGGGCGCGAACTAAATACAGCGTTCTCGAGCATGCACCGGGGCATTATCAAACCATCCGGAAGTTGCTGCAAGACAAAACCGCGTACCCGGTTCTACAGTTTTACAACTTGATTGAAGAAGCCCTCGCAATGCCGCTTGAATCCGGTAATGCAGTCAACGCCGCACAGCATGTTTGGGGTTATTTTAAGGACAAGGCTTCGGAGTCCGAAAAAAAGCACTTTCAGATTCTGCTTCAAAAATATAGTTGCGGTGAAATCAGTTTATTGTCGGTCAAAAATAATCTGCTGCGTCTGGCTGAAAAATATCATGAATACTATCTGCTCAGTGCATATTATTTCTATAGCAAAACCACTTTAAATTCAAGGCAAAATTAAAGTGGTTTGCCCAATGTGAAGCAACTTACCTTTTAAATTATCCTCGACTTGTTTTTTAAGTGGCTTCACTATATCAAACATAAGGAGGGAACTATCATGGAGAAAACCAAAAACAATTGGCTGTTCAAGCTGATTGTCGCGTTCGCTTTTGTCGCGATGGTAACCGTAAACGCGCTGGCAAACATCCTGCCCATCAACGGCATCACTTCCGGCGAGGTGTCGGATTCCTATCCCAACCTGTTCGCACCGGCGGGATACACCTTTGCCATCTGGGGTCTGATCTATGCGCTGCTTGCGCTTTACACCCTCTACCTGCTCGGTCTTTTCCGGGGCGGCGAAGCAGCCGACGAAACCCTTTTGCGCAAAACCGGTCTTGCCTTTATCGCCACCTCGCTCATCAACATCGCCTGGATTTTCGCCTGGCATTATCAGCTCATTCCGCTCTCGATGGTCTTGATCGTGCTGTTGTTGCTGTGCCTGATTTACATCGCCCTCACAATAGATCAAAGCGACCTCTCCAAACGTGAAAAATTCTTTATCCGCTTGCCGTTTTCGGTCTATTTCGGCTGGATTACAGTGGCGACGATTGCAAACGCGGTGGTGCTGCTCGTGAGTTTGGGATGGGACGGCTTCGGCATTTCACAGTCCACTTGGACGATCATCATCTTTGCAGTCGGCGCTTTGATCGGCATTTTAACCGCCCTGCGGTTCAATGGCATCGCCTATCTGTTGGTGTTCATCTGGGCTTATACCGGAATTTTGGTCAAACATCTGTCGCCCTCCGGATTCGACGGTCAATATCGCGGCGTGATTATGATGCTGATTGTCTGTCTTGTACTGTTTGTCGCGACCACCGTTTATATACTGATGAATCACCGTAAAAAGCTCCGTTCATAAAAAATCACTCGTGAGAGGTTAAAAATGAATCAAACCTACGATGTCATTGTGGTCGGCGGCGGGCTGGCGGGATTGACCGCTGCCGCATACCTGTGCCGAAGCAACCACCGTACCTTGCTGCTTGAAAGAAACAAAAAGACGGGCGGTCTGGTCAACACTTTTCAATACCGGGGCTTTGCCTTTGATGCCGGCATCCGCGCGTTCGAGGATTCGGGCATTTTGCTTTGTATGCTCAAAAATCTCGGCATCGACCTGCTGCTGGTTAAAAATCCGGTTTCGATTATTTTCGAAAACCGCCGTGTTTTGCTGACCTCACGCGAGAGTTTGGACGACTATGCCGCCGCGCTGACCTCGCTCTTCCCGCAAAACGCGGCGGATATCGCCAAAATCGCAGCCGAGATCGAAAAAGTCATGGATTATATGGATGTGCTCTACGGCATCGACAATCCGCTTTTCCTTGACAAAATGGAACCGGAATACCTGATGAAAACCTTGCTACCGTGGCTGCTGCGCTATCAGGTCAACATCCGAAAAGCGAGCCGACTGAGCGACCCGATTCAAGCGTATCTGCGCCGCTTTACCGACAACGCGGCGCTCATCGACATGATCACCCAGCACTTTTTCAAAGACACGCCCGCCTTTTTCGCCCTGAGCTATTTCGGACTCTATCTCGATTACCGTTACCCGCAGGGCGGCACGGGCACGCTGGCCGAAAAAGTGACCGATTATATCCGCGCAAACGGCGGCGAAATTTTGACCGATACCGCCGCGACCCGCGTAGATTTACAAGCCCGCACAGTCACAACCGAAAACGGCGAGACCTATCACTATCAAAAACTCGTCTGGGCTGCCGACCAGCAGTTGCTTTATCAAATTACGGACAAGCTCGATTCCCCCTCCGCCGAAAAACAACGCGGTCTCACTGCGCAGAGCGACGGCGGCGACTCGATTCTCACGGTGTTTATGGGCGTCAATCTCGACAGTTTCTATTTTGAAGAGCGCTGCGGTGCGCATGCGTTTTATACCCCGAATACCGAGGGCTTATCATCGCTGCCCGATTGGCACGAAGCTGCCGAAAAAGGCGACGATGCGCTTTGGCAGTGGCTTAATTCCCATCTTAGTCGCACCACCTACGAAATCTCCTGCCCGGCGCTGCGGGATATCACCCTCGCCCCTGAGGGGCAGACCGGCGTGATCGTCAGCACCCTACTGGATTATCGGCTGACTAAGCACTTTGCCAACGTGGGCAAATACGACGACTTCAAGCGCTTTTGCACCGACAAGATCACCGAAACCTTGGAGGCGTTGTTCCCGAACTTGCGTCAGAATCTGCTGTTTTCGATGTGCTCCACCCCGATGACGATTGAGCGCGAGACGGGCAACAAGCAGGGCGCGATCACGGGTTGGGCGTTCACCGGGGCAATGCCCGCCGAAAACCGCTTTCAAAAGATTAGAAACTCGATCAAAACCCCGCTCAAAGACGTCGTCCAGTGCGGACAGTGGACGTTCAGTCCCTCGGGGCTTCCGGTTTCGATTCTCACGGGAAAAGTGGCCGCCGACGCCGTACATAAACAAATAAAATTAAAATCAACAAGCAAAGGAAAAGAAAAGATAAAATGATCTTCTTTTGGTACCACCTGTGTATCGTTCTCCTCGGATTTATAGCGGCGGCAATCCTTTTTTTCCGCTTTCCGCGTTTGCCCGAAAAGAGATTAAAACTTGAGCAGGTTCCCCCGATCTCGGTCATCATCCCGGCCCGAAACGAGGAAAAGAATCTGCCGCTGCTGCTATCCGACCTGCGCGCCCAAACCCTTGTTCCGTTCGAGATCATCTGCGTCGACGACGCTTCGACCGATGCCACCGCGCAAATCGCTTTGGATTTCGGCGTAAAACTGATCTCGCTGACCGAAAAGCCCGCGGGCTGGACGGGCAAGACCTGGGCCTGCCAGAACGGCGCGGACAGAGCGGAGAGCGATTTGCTGCTGTTTCTCGATGCCGATGTACGCCTGCAAAAAGACGGACTTGCACGAATTTTTCAGGCCTATGCCGAATCCCGCTGCACCGTCTCGGTTCAGCCCTATCACCGCACGCAAAAGCTCTACGAGCAGTTTTCGCTGCCGTTTAATCTGCTTCAACATGCGGGCAACGGCACCGCTCTTCCCAAACCGCGAAACCTTGGTTTGTTCGGCCCGGTCATTTTGATTCCGAAAGCCGATTATATCGCAATCGGCGGCCACAAAAGCGCCCGGACGAGCGTCGTTGAGGACATGACGCTCGGTGAAAACCTGAAAAAGTCGGGGCGCGCCTATCGTCTCTTTGTCGGCGACAACGATGTGGCTTTTCGCATGTACGGCGGCGGTCTCGGAGACCTGCTGCGGGGCTGGGTCAAGAACATCGCGACCGGTGCGTCCAAAACGCCCGCTTATTCGATCTTCTTAATCATATTTTGGATTGCCTCTATGCTCACGCCGCCGATACAGATCGTCCGATACGCTGCCGCTGGCGACCTGCTTTTCACGGCGCTTTTCTCGCTGTTGTATCTGTTTTGGGTCATCGCTTTGACCGTTCTTTCAAGACGCGTCGGGCGCTTTCTGTTTCCGGCGGTTCTGCTTTATCCGGTTTTACTGGCAGTCATGCTCGGTATCTTTTCGGTGTCGGGTTTCAACAAGATTTTCGGTCTGAATGTGCGCTGGAAAGGCCGCGCCGTCCCTACCCGCGAAAAAAATTCGCCGCGCGAGGACAAATCGCCGCCCGATTCCCCTGAATCCCCAGCATCCCAAAGCCCGCGCGAAAAGGAGGACATCTCTTGCAAATAATCAATCTTTCCGCCGGATGGACGGTTGCGCTCTGTTTTATTCTCTGGCCGATTTTGCAGGTCGGCGCGGCGTTGATTGCCCTGCTTCTGCCCGACCGCACCTATACCCCCGACCGATTCTTTTTCAAAGCTCACCGCTTCGAGCGCGAGGGGCGCCTCTACGATCAGCTCTTCAAGGTCAGCCGCTGGAAGGGCTTATTGCCGGACGGCGGCATGGTGTGGAAAAGCCGTGGCTTTGCCAAAAAGCACCTGACGGATTTTTCACCGCTAAACCTCAATCGGTTTTTAATCGAGTCGGCGCGCGGCGAATTGACGCATTGGCTGGCGATTCTGCCCTTTTGGGTATTCGGCTTTTTCATGCCGCCGATTGCGATCTGGCTGATGCTGCTCTACGCCCTCGCCGTCAACATGCCTTGCATCCTCGCCCAGCGCTATAATCGCCCGCGGATTAAAAGGGTGATGGAGAGGAAAAGGGAAATAAGTTGAAATTTGTAAATTTTTATGATATATTTTAATTAAGCAATCAACATTTATTGTTAGGAGGCATATATAATGGGTTTATATATTGAAGTTCCTTCTGAAGAAAATGATCAAGCACAACAAAAAGGAGCCATTTGGGATGAGCGAGAAAAGATGTGGTTTGTGCAATCAAGAGATGAATATAGCAAATTTGTTAAATGGATTAATGGAAATATTATTGCGCTAGACGAGATATTTATAATTGAAGGGGTTCAGAAATGCTTTCGTTGTAAAGAATCAACACCTGTAATTGCATTCGGCTTTGAAAAATACTACACTGTTTATGCAAACAAAGAAAAGGACGAAGTAGTATATTCATATGATAATGTTCTAATTAGCGAAGCTCCTGACAATACTCCACCTCATTTAAAAAATATTCTACATGATAACTTCAATTTTTATTTGGATCTCTCTAAAACCATCAAAGAAATTTATATTTGTAATCATTGTAAATATTGTAGCGTTATACAAGGTAATCATTATTTATTTTATGAGGATGAAAGTCCTTTTTTCATAGATGGAATCGAACAAGCTAAAAAGCTCATAATACATCGAATTAAAATCAGAAATGACATTCCTTTATTCGTTAATAATGAGACACTAAATAATTCCATCGATAAACGCTTTAAACAATACTTACATTACGCCGATACGAATTGGAATTGGGAATAGACGGAGAAAACAATCATGAATATATTTAAAATCATTTATGATTTTCTTATTAACTTCATTATTAATCTTACAATAGAACAACTAACACTTATTTCAATATTAGTAACCCTAATTATATTTTTATCCGGCAGAAAATCTGAAGTAAAATTTAAAAAACTGGAGCTCCGGAGAGAAGAATACAAAAAATTCATCCACTTACTTCAAAAAGTCTATACTAATAAAATTAAGGCAGATGATAAGACAAAAAATGAATTTTTCGAGTCAGGTGCCTCTTTATTAATCTATGGTTCAAAAAAGATATATAAGAAATACGTTTTTTTCAGAGAATACACGACAAATCCTTTAATTGTTAACAATAAACATAATACAAATGAAATAGGATTATACATCATCGCCGATATTTTACAGACCATCCGACATGAAGTTGGAATGTCTCGTTTTGGTGAACTTGAATCAAATGAGGTTCTATCCTTCTATGTAAATGATATTGGTATGAACCCACTTTCAAAAATTCAATCATATCAAGCGAAATATAATATTTTCATTATAAAAGCCGAATTGTTTGCATTTAATAGATACAAATTTACATTCACTAAAAAAGTTTATTACTATATAATTAAACCAATTTTCGGTTTATTGGGACTCGTGCT
>CAZTDA010000135.1:0-6096 GCA_964612155.1 uncultured Eubacteriales bacterium
GCTTCATGCGATCCAATGTCGAATTATGACAAAAAAAGAAGTTTTTGCGAGGACAATGAAGATGCAGATGATCAAGGTTGAGAACTTGTCGCGGGATTTTACCTATTACGAAAAAGAGAGCGGGCTGAAGGGCTCTGCAAAAAACCTCTTTTCCCGAAAAAAGAAGGTGCGGCATGCCGTTTCCGGAGTCTCTTTTGAGGTTGAAGCGGGAGAATTCGTCGGTTTTATCGGCCCGAACGGGGCTGGGAAGACCACAACGCTGAAGATGTTATCCGGCATTTTGTATCCCACTTCGGGAACCGCCACGGTGAACGGGTTCGTGCCTTGGCAGCGCAAAGACGCTTTCAAGCGCTGCTTCTCGTTGATCGCGGGGCAAAAATCACAGTTGTGGATTGACTTGCCTGCCAATGAGACATTCTATCTGAATAAATGTATTTACGATATCCCTGATGACGAATATAAAAAGACCGTCAACGAACTGGCGGAGATGTTGAATGTGCAGGACTTTTTAAAAGTTCAGGTGCGCCGTTTGTCGCTGGGGCAGCGCATGAAAATGGAGCTGATTGCCGCGTTATTACATAAGCCCATGGTCTTTTTTTTGGACGAGCCGACAATCGGGTTGGACATCGTCTCGCAAAACGCCATGCGTGATTATCTGCGCGAATATAACCGCAAAACCGGCGCGACCATTCTTTTAACGAGCCATTATACAAAAGATATTGAGGAGTTATGCAGCCGCGCTATCATCATCAACGAGGGCAAAAAGGTCTACGACGGCAGTTTGCAGGATTTGAAGACCATGGAAAAAAACGCGAAGATTTTACATTTTACTACGGCTCGTATCATCAATCCCGACGAACTGAGCCGATATGGGACGGTGGTTGAGGTGGTCGAAAACAAGATTTCTATCGAAATTCCTTCCGAGGTTTTGCCGGAGACGTTGGCTCATATATTGAATACATACACGGTCAGTGATCTCTCCGTCGAGGAACTCTCGCTCGAAAAGAGCATCGCGTCCATCTTTTTGGGCGGAGAGGTGCGAAATGGCACAAAATAAGCCCATGCCAAAATACAATGCGGCACTGCGCATCGGCGTTCAGAAGTCGCTGGAATACCGGTTTGATTTCTTTGTGGGAATTTTGAGTACGCTGTTTCCCATCTTGATTCAACTGTTTGTCTGGACGGCGATTTACGCAAGCGGCAACACCGCTTATTTCGGATACGATTATACCCAAATGCTCGTCTATGTCTGTGTCGCGGGCGCGGTCAGCAAGTTCGTGGTCACCGGCATCGAAAACCTCATCAACGACGATATCCACTCCGGTTTGCTGGCCGCTTTTATCGTCAAACCGGTCAGCTATATCCGGATGCGTCTGATGCAGGTCACGGGCGAAAAGCTGATCTCGGTGTTCGTGATGGCGGTGTTCACGGCGATCGTGCTTACGGTGCTGCATTTTGCAGCCGGATTTGAGATCATCTGGCTGTGCGTGCTGTTATTTATTCCCGCGCTTCTGTTGGCGACGGTGCTGCACTTTCTGATCTTTTTAATCATCAGCAGCTTGGCTTTTTGGTTCACGGAAGTAAGCAGCTTTTTTCACTCGATTCAAGTGATCGTCATGGTCATCAGCGGTGGCGTTTTCCCGGTGGCAGTGCTCGGGAAATGGGCGGCGCAGGCCTCGCAGGTGCTGCCGTTTTCCTAT
This sequence comes from uncultured Eubacteriales bacterium, assembly GCA_964612155.1. Lineage (GTDB taxonomy): Bacteria > Bacillota > Clostridia > Oscillospirales > JAKOTC01 > DAOPZJ01. The sequence goes on from CAZTDA010000135.1 coordinate 1,701, forward strand.
ACGATGAATTTTCCGATCACGGTGCTGACAGGCGCGAATTCGCCGGAGCAAATGCTGTCCGGGTTTGGCGTGCAGATCATTTGGATTGCGGTCTTATCGGTGCTGGCGATGGCGCTTTGGCGGGCGGGCATCAAACGATTCGTCGCCGTGGGAGGTTAAAGATTGAAAAATAAATTTTTCAACCCGAATATATGTTAGGATGTTTATATAAATGAGCATATTTAAAAAACTGCGTTGGTATATGAAGCTTTTATATGTCTTCGCCCGCCTTTCGATCCTGAAACAGGTTGAATACCGGTTGAATTTTATCTCGGGCTTTGTCGTGGAATCGGCTTATATGCTGATCAAATTAATCTATCTGGTGGTCGTGCTTGAGGCGAGCGCGGTGATCGGCGGGCTGACGCCTGATATGATCATGATTTTTACCGGCACTTACATGTTTATGACCGGTATATGGATGCTCCTGCAGGGCACCTATCGGCTGCCCCGTCAGGTGCTGACCGGAGAACTGGACTTGTTGATGGTCAAACCCGGATCATTGTTGTTTTTGCAGACCTTCGGCAGTTTTAACTTTGCAACGATGCTGCCGAATGTTTTAACCGGTACTGCGTGCATCATCATCGGGTGGTTGCGGTCGGGAATCCCGGGAACGTTTCAAAACATCGGAGGATTCTTGTTTTACATGCTCTGTGCCATCGTAATGACCTATGCCTTTGTACTGCTCCCGGCGCTGCTGATATTCTGGGTCACTTCGGTAAACGGCGTTTTTACGCTGTTTGCGGCGCTGTGGGATTTTAACAACATGCCGATGACGATCTACACCAAAACGATTCAACAGATCGGCACGTTCGTGATTCCGGTCTTTTTGCTGTCGAACTGGGCGGGGTTATTTGTGTTGAACAAACTCTCACCGCTACAAATGATTTGGGGTGTTTTGGTGCCGGTGGCGTTGACCGTTTTGGCCGATCGGATTTGGCGGCGCGGGCTGAAGCGATACAGCAGTGCGAACGGGTAAATTTTTTAAGCAGTAAAAAACATGTTGACAAATCAAGGAAAGTTTGATAACATGTGAATGAACGGTTCATTACCGGGCAGGAGGTGCGGGATGGCTGATCCGAGATTGCGCAGTATCTATTTCAATGCAGGCAGATTGTTTAACAGCAAGCGGTATGCCAATACGAAAGTATGGGAGATCGCAAAGGCCTCCGACATCGCCACGGGCACGGTTTATAATTTGTTCACGAGTAAAAAGGCGATTCTGACTTTTGTCATCCACGCGTCTTTAGATCGGGATTATCTGGACAGCGAGATCGAGCTTCCGGTAGGGGAAGCGGACATGAAATTGCTGGTGGATTTGTCGAACCGCACCTATAACAGTTTTTTTGACAATGTGTTGCGGGTTGCCGACGAAAACGGAAAGATCATCAAGAGCTTTCGGCAGCTGATTACGGAGATGTTTGATATTCATGCCGACACACTGTTGGCTACCGGAAATATTGAGACGAACGCGGCAATTTTACCCGAACTGGCCCGTATTTTTTTTCCGATGCGTCAGAGATATTTCCTTGCAATGGAGAAGGCGCTGATGCTTTATGCGGAGGCCGGCGAAATCCGGAAAATCGAGTATCCGCTCGTGCACGTCCAGAGCATAATTGATATCTCGACCTGGTGGGCGATGAATGCGTATATCGCAATGCCGAATCTCGTTGTTCCAAGAGAAAAAGCCCGCGAGATTGCGGTTGATTTGATTACGAGAGCCTATTTGAATGATCGGTAGGACTTTTGGTATCACACGGTAGTAATTATTTGACTTTAAGCACGCAGGGCGTGCTTAAATAATTGAACTAAAATGAGTGAACGGTTCATTCATATATCTAACTTCATAGGAGGAGAACAACATGGCAAAGAAAACTTCAAACTCCGGCACGGAGAAAAGCCCCGGAACCGGTCAGGTTATGCGGCGCTTTTTATCGGTCAACAAGCGCCACGGTTCAGTGCTGATTCTGACGATTGTCTTTTCACTCGTCACCTCTGCGGCACTGGGGTTGATGACACAATCTTTTCAAAAAGTGATCGATGATTTCGGCGTTACCGGAAGTATCTTCAGCATGCAGACGATTATTTTGGCAGCAACGTTGATTGTGCTCATTCCGTCGCAATATTTGCAGCAGTTTTGCGGGATCAAGTACAGTGAGCTCTGCGACCGGAATTTGCGCAATAAGACGTTCGGGATTTTGTCGCAACTGGATATGCAGGTCTTGGACACACAGCGTACGGGCGATCTGCTGTCGCGCGCGAATAACGATTTGTCTCAGATCAACGGGTCGCTTCAAAATTACTTTGCGGTGCGGCTGCCGCAGGAGATCATGGGCGTTGCGGCACTGGTGGTTTCGCTGTTCTTAAACTGGCAGCTGACATTGTTTTCGCTTGCAGCAGTGCCGATATTCGCCATCATCCAGATGATAATTTCGGCTCCGCTGCACGGCTTTATTAAGAAACGGCAGCAGGCGGCGGGGGAGTCGTTGTCCATCGCCAACAACCTGATGGGCGGCTATGAAGTCGCCAAGGCGTACAACATGGGGGCGACCATGAAAGGGCGGTATGAGGCGGCGATTGACAGGATGTCGGGGAACGCGCTCGACGCCAACCGCGCGATGATTTTGTTGTCACCGCTCAGTCAAATCTTGTTTTTTCTGCCCCAAATTGTCATCTGCGGATTCGGCGTTTACCTTGCAAGTATCCAACAGATCACCGCCGGAGGGATTATGTCGGTATTGATTTTGAGCGCTTTGATCAGAAACCCCATTTCAGATTTATCGTCGGTGCTGTCAAACTTTCAGACAGCGCGCGGGTGTGCCTCCCGCGTCTTCGAACTGTGGGATTTTGCACCGGAGCCCAAAGGCGGGACGCAGGCAAAACCGCAAGAGGGGTCTATCGTCTTCAAAGATGTTGAATTTACTTATCCCGACAAACCACCTGTGCTGAAAGGGCTGTCTTTTGAGATCAAACCGGGCGAGCATGTCGCGCTGGTCGGGTCGAGCGGCTGCGGAAAATCGACTGCTTTGAAACTGCTGATGGGGTTATATCGCAAAAACGCGGGAGAACTTTCTCTGTTCGGACATCCCGTCGAGGAGTGGGATACCGACGCGCTACGGGAATTGATTTCTTATGTCGGGCAAGATACTTATCTGTTCACCGGGGGCATTTGGGATAATGTCGCCATGGGAAAACCGGGCGCGACGGATGCACAGATTCAAGCGGTGATTGATGCGGCGCTGCTCGGCGAACTCGACGTGAAGCGCGAGATCGGCGAACAGGGGCTGCGGCTTTCCGGCGGGCAGCGGCAGCGGGCGGCCATCGCACGCGCAATGCTGAAAGATGCACCGCTGCTGCTGCTTGACGAGCCGACCTCCGCATTGGATACGCAGAGCGAGGCGCAGGTGTCGGAGGCGCTCAATCGACTGATGAAAGGGCGTACCACCGTGATCGTTGCGCACCGGTTATCGGCGCTGCGCGGTACCGAGCGAATTTTGTGCATGGATGACGGGCGGATTGCGGAGAGTGGAACGCATGCGGAATTGATGGCGCTCGGCGGCGTCTATTATCGCCTGTATCAATCGCAGGAGGAGATGCAATATGAAAAAGTTTGACAACATTAAAAATACCTTTCAAATTATGACATGGTCGTGGGGATTCATCCGGCCGTGGAAAAAGAGTTTCATCATCTGTGCGTTGTTCGGTATGATGCAAAATGCGTGGATGTCCGTCACTTCCGCTTATTTGATCGGGCAGACCACCTTGCACGCCGCGACGGGTGATTATAAGGCGATGCTCGGTACGGTCGGGCTGGTCGCCGTCATCGCGCTCGTTGGGATTATCGTGATTACGGCTACGAATTATCAGAGCTCGAAAATCAACATCCGAGGAACCGCCGAGATTCGAAAGGTGCTGTTTTCAAAGCTCAACACCATGTCGGCAGCGGAGGCATCCCGTTATTTGTCCGGCGATCTGTCCACACGCATGAGCATGGACGCGGAGGGGACGGCGGCATTTTTCGGCTCTATGATGACGGGCGACCGGAGTTTGTTCGCCATTCCCGTCAGCATTCTCGTGTCAACCGTGATTTGCATCATCAAAATGCCTGTGATCGGTTTGATCAATTTAGCATTCCTATTTATCAGCATCTATTTGAACCTCGCCTGCATCCGCGGCGAGTATAAGGCACGCACCGAACGCATGAAAAAGGCCTCCGTTCTGACGCAACACATGTTTGATATGATATGGGGCAGCTTGGTCGTGCGGCTTTTGGGTTTGGGTACGAAAAAAAAAAACAAATACGAACACGACTCGGCGGCGGCTTATTCGGATGCGATACGCGGCGCACGGTACAATGCAG
>CAZTDA010000136.1:0-6066 GCA_964612155.1 uncultured Eubacteriales bacterium
TCTTTAAAGATATGGCGTTTCCCGTTTGATTTATGTAAATAGACCCCCTCGTCGGGATAAAAACAGGTGTCTTCCGGCTCTTTTGTACCAATATCCAGAATCACCATGACTTCGCTGCCGGAATTATAAAATTGATGAGCCAGATTCTTTCCGCCCGGTTTGTCAATAAAATCGCCTTTTATAACCGGGTATTCTTTTCCGTCAAACCGCAGGGTTCCGTTACCCTCCAAGATCAGAAAGAACTCTTCTTGCTGCGAATGGCTGTGGTATTTGGTGCTGTATGCACCGGGCGGAACCCGATCGATGTTCACATAAATTTTTTCGCTGCCGGCGGCTGCACCGAGCGACTGCGTAATCAATCCGACTTCATCACGCCAGACATAATCCTCTTTTAATTTACTAATATTGTTGATAATCATGTCCAAAGTTGTTTCCTCCGTTTAGTATTATTGTGCTTTCGCCAAAAACAATGAGTATGGAATTGATTTTCCGTCGATGGGCTTGTTGCCGGAGAAAACGGGTTCAATTGAAATGTCTCGAAAGCCGCAGCTTTGCAGGGTGTTCTTCACTTCATTCTCCGAAAATCCGTTGTGCCCGTTAAAATCCGGGTCGTTTTTATGGAAGGAGCCATCTTCCCGGTATAAATCAATCCAGATAAACGTTCCTCCCGCAGAAAGCAGCTTTTTCAGCTCTATGATCTGTGCTTGAACATCGACAATGTGGTGAAGAACCATCGAGCTGAAAATAACGTCATACGTTTGCTTTTTTATATCATCCTCCGATAAGAACCTCACATTGCCCTTGGGACTTAAGTCCTTTTTCTCCTCAAAAACCTTGCGCATACCTTCGGACGTATCGTGCCCGTAAATCATATCCGCATAGGGGCAGAGCGCGTAGGAGAGCAAGCCGGTTCCGCAGCCGAAATCGAGTACGGCCTTGGGTTTGTCCCCTAAAGTGTTGGGATTATTGCCCCAATTCTCCCGAATTGATTTTGCAAGAGCGTTCGCTCGTTCTGTCCGTAGCGGGTTATCGAAAGCTGCCGCAGCTTTGTCAAAATCCATGTTTATCTCCTTTTCCAATACCGGATTTTCTATCGGTATTATATCAAAAACAGCGTATTAAAACAAGACAAAACCGAAAGGAGTTCTCAAGCGGTATAAAATATGATAAAATAGATACAGAAAATTTGAAAAGAGGCGCTATTGATGACAACCGATAAACTCAACCGTATGGAAGAATTCATCATCAAAGCCGAGGGCAATATCGCTCATGTCAAACGGGTGCTTTATATCAGCAAGTTGCTCGCCCAAAAAGAGAAGATGCCCTATGACGAAGATATCCTCGCATTTGCCGCTTATTTTCATGATATCGCCGCATACCCGCCTTATGCGTCGTCCGGGCCTTTTGACCACGCCGATGAATCCGGCAAGCTGGTTCCGGCAATCGCAAAAGGGTTCGGTTACAGCGACGGACAGATTGGCATCATCGTCGAAGCGGTGATCAATCATAACAAAGTCGGGAAGGGAAGCCATAGCGAGACGCGGCTGATTCGCAACGCGGACGGCCTCGATTATCTCGGTTATATGGCAGTGGCAAGGGATTTTGTCAAGTTTCCGAAAGATATGAATAAAGCCATCGAAACCCTGAAAAAACGCAAAGCGATGTTTGCACCGCTGATTGATCTGGAGAGCGCAAAAGAACTGGCTGCTCCGAGAATTTTAGAACTTGACACATTCATCGAACGATTTGAGCAGGAGAGCTTCGGGATTTATTAAAGAACGTGTGGTTACCTTCAGCCGCTCTTTTGAGCGGTTTGATTTTTGATTCCGTTCTTGCAAATAAAGTTGTCTGTGATAAAACTTCCATATTCCTGTCGTGGTATAGTACTTTCGAAAGGAGGGCTTGAGGGATGGATTACGAGAAAGTGGTCTGTGAAGCGGCAGAGTACATACATGCCCATCATGGTGACGAGATATCCGTTGCCGATGTTGCACAACATGTATATCTTTCACCGTCGTATTGTGCGACCGTGTTCAGGACGTTGACCGGTTTTACGGTGCAGGAGTATCTGTCGCGTTATCGACTGTTTCAAGTCGCCCGGGCGCTGCTTGAAACGGATGAGCGGATTGTTGCGCTGACCTACGAGCACGGATTTTCGTCACAGCAGGCACTCACCCGGTCGTTCACACTGGTTTACGGAATTGCGCCGGCACAATTCCGACGAACAAAACCCCCTTTAAATCCCTTTCCTTTCGACAATCTGATATTGAAAAGAGGATTTGACATGGATTTGCATAAGGTATTTGAAAAAGTACACTTTGAGAAAAAAGACAGTTTCTTTGTCGCGGGCATTGAAACCGATATTCACTACAACGACGCAAGCGGCACACACAGCATCGGGACATTGTATGGGCGTTGGAATGGCGAAAATCTGATTGACTGCATTCCCGATCAGGTGAATGATCAACTTACCTACGGAATGACTTATGACAACACCGAAGACAGTACTGCCAAATACATGGTGGCGGTCGAGGTCTCAACACTCGAAAATCTCCCGGTCGGAATGTCCGGCAGACGGTTCAATGCGTGCGAGTACGCGGTGTTCGACTGCACACTGGACGACGAGACGAGCGGGCGGTTCTTTCGGTACTTCTTCACGACGTTTTTAAAAGAAAACAACCTGCGTCTGCCCGACCCGGTGACAACAAAAAAGGGCGTCACCTATTCGAGATACCCGATCTATGAGGTCTATGACCGGAATTTCAAGGATGTAAACTCAAAAATCAAGCTCTACGCGCCAATTGTGCGAGAATAAGTAAAATCTAAAAGCGGCCTGCGGCAAGTGTTTTGCCGCAGGCCGCTTGTTTTTGCGTTAAAAACTAAACCTTGCACATATAAAACGCAGTGGGGAATTTGCCGAAAATGCACTTTTGGTCGACGCAAATAAAGCCGTTACGCTCATACAGGTTACACAGTTTTTGAATGGTTGCGATGCAATCCAGCCGAAGTTCGGAAATTCCTCTTTGCTTGCACATCTCTTTGGCATGATTCAACAATGCGGTCGATAAACCTTTTCCGGCGGCGAACCGCTTGACCGCAAACTTATGGATATACAACGATTGGCCTTTCGGGACATCGGGCCAAAAAAATGGGTCATAGTCCACGACCGCCATACAGCCGGCGGGCTGCCCATCGAGCAGGGCGATTTGAAAGTCGGAGACGGCAAATTCAACCGAGAGCCGCGCCCAAGTGATGCGCTCTTTGCTCCAAAGCGGTTTTCCGATGCTGATGAGCCATTCGGAGGCATCCGAGAGGATGTTTTCGATGACGGGGATGTCTTTTTCGGAAGCGGTGATGATTTCGATCATATGTTGTTCCTTTCATGCTTTTCCAAATAAAAACCGACGCAATCCGGGGCATCGGCGCCCAGACGGTCGGCAATTTTACGTTATACTTCATGTGGTCTTTCCACTTCCGTCAGTTGTATAACATCTCCATTATATAACAATTATTAGCTCGAAGTCAACCCGGGAAAGCGTTGATTTCCGTGATCGGAATAAACGGTTCGTGGGCAAAAATTTTATATTTACTCTCCGCAATCACCAATCTTGACTGTGAAACCGCTGCGGCTCCATAACCATAATGGGGTGTGAATGTCAATCGGACACCTGTTTGTACCGCTGAAAACCGTATTCCACAAATCACCGACAATTTCACGAATACGGATATCATTGATGTCTTCTTGAATGATCAATCTGAGTTTTACACTGGCTTGAATGACATGAGTATCGGGCGCAACTGTGATATGCATTCTGTCGGTAAAATGGACATCGGTATATTGCTCCATCACATACAGCCAATAGTTCATGATTTTTGTTCCGGATAAATACGGAAACTGTTTTTTGTGGTTCATCATATAGTTTTTCGTTTGTTCAACGGAAAAACGATTATACTTGATAAACTCTTTAATGCTGCCGTTAAAATCGGATGCAAACGTTCTGCACAGCTCCATCCAGATCAAAGGGTGCCGATTGGGTTGGATAGCAACTTTATATTTCAATAGTTTTTCACTGAGTTGATTGATATCCATTTCAACGACTTTTTTAGGGATAAATACGTCGGATGTTTCTGCATCGCAATAGGTTTTGAGCGCCGATTTCCACAACTTATATGAACTTCTTTGGTAATTCAACGCCATGGGCAGTGTAAAATACAGATAATTCTCATCGGATTCCTTTTGAAGATGGGGATTTGCATCCTCCGGCATCACTTCGCCGCCGAGTTCGCCCGCCTGATATAGTTTTATCAGCATTTCGGCGTTTTCAAGAATCTCAGCTTTTTTATCCGATGTTAGTTCATAAGTCTTATTCATTGAATTTCTTTGTCACAAGGTATCTCTGTAATCGGAATAAACGGAGCGGGATTATCGGGGTGTTCTCCGAGCATCTTCTCCATCCAGATTAAATCATACCATCTGCCGAATTTGTAACCGCATTTCGTAAAATGGGCGACCTTTTTGTAGCCCATGGATTCATGGAAGAAAACGCTTGTGTGATCGAGATGTTCATCCTCGACAGCGATATATCCAATACCGGCGTTCAGGTTGATCACATGCTGGCGTTTCAAGATGTCTTCCAAAGCCGAATAGAGTTTTTTCCCGAGACCTTTGCCGCGGCGGTCCTGCTTGATATAGATCGAGGTCTCGACAGATCGGCTGTAAGCCGCCCGCGCCTTGAATGTCGAAGCATACGCATAACCCACGATCCGGCCTTCTTCCAATGCGACCAGATAGGGGTAATTCGTCATGGTGTTTTCGATGCGTTTGGTGAATTCCTCAACCGAAGGAACTTCATATTCAAACGTGATTGCGGTGTTTTGCACATAGGGCGCATAGATTCGTAAAAGCTCTTTTGCATCTGAAAGAGTTGCCATTCTGATTGTGATTTCCGAACCCATGTATTTAACCGGCTTTCTTAGATTGTTTTATTGAGTATAGACAATGATGTTACATCGCGTCGAATACCACCATGACATGACCGTCGAGGCAGTCGATTTTCACATTGGCACGTCCGTTTTTGTATTCAAATGGGATTTCTTTGCCGGACGGCGCGAGGATTGCGTGAGCAGGCGCTTTCGAAAGTTTAACCGAAAGCTGCATGTTTACAAGCGGGAAAGCGTTTTCCACAATGTCCAGCGTTTCGGTTTTTCTCAAAGGATAATAACTGATTATATGCACCACCGTTTTGCCGTCTTTCTCCACCACGGTCGTCTCGACATGCGCCGGGCCGTCATCCGTCACCAGCGGCTCGGGCATAATCCGCTCAATACAATCGCGCAAAATCCGGCGGTGGGGAATGCTCGCGTTTTTTCCGTAATCCGTAAATATCGGAAAGGCGATGGTGATAATCTTGCCGTTTTGCACAATGGCCGAATACCCCGACGATTTGTCGTAAGGGGTCTGACCGTGAGAGCAAAAATGCTCGTAAGTCCGCTCAAAATAGGGATTCACCGCTTCACAGACGGTTTTCGCACCGTTCGCGGCGCTCATTGCGAAACCGCGCTCATAGACCACATGTACCATATCCGGCAAGGTTTTGGCCGTCTGCTCGTCGAGTTTTAGGTAGGTGACGGAATAGGGCGAATCCCCGTGAGTAGTAATACCCAGTTCTTCCATTATGGGTTGTCCGTTTTCGTCCAGCGCTGCGCTTCCCGAAAATAGCAGCGCGCCGCCGTTCTTTGCGAATTCACGGAGCTTGGCTTTGAGTGCTGCGTCGACCTTGACCATCTCAGGGACGATCACAAGCCGATAATTTTTAAAATCCGCTTCGGGCGGCAAAAGATCATATTGACAGCGCAGTTCCTGCATCAACCGCGTGATTCCGATTCCGACGGGTCCGGGGCTGTCGCCGAGTTCGGGGTCGATGAGCACGCCAACTTCGCTTTTGAGTTTTCCGCTGCGATACCACGGTTCGCATTCCTTGACATATCCGTAAACCCTGCCGAGCATTTCATACACCGGTTTATCCAGTGTGCCGAGCGGGTGCAGCTGATCGCCCATGCCCAAAC
>CAZTDA010000137.1:0-6042 GCA_964612155.1 uncultured Eubacteriales bacterium
GTTTGCCGTTGTTTCATCTCCAACATCATCATGTATTTTTAAATTGTCCCTAAAATTTCGTCAACACTTGCGCCTGCGGCTTTTGCTTATTCACCGAGGTACTTGAGTATATATGTAACCTTTTCCCGCTCAATGTCAGTCAGGCGGGTCAAACCCTCCTCCTGTGCCGCCGTCGATTCATCCAACATTTTAACGGCTTCATCATAATCAAAATCCTGATCCGGTTTAAGCTCAGGGCTTTTTAATGCCGACATGGCTGTCTCCTCGCTTTCGTTTGCCTTTTATAATAAACCACTTTCGATTCAAGGCAAAATAAAAGTGGTTTACTTAATGTGAAGCCACTTAACGTTTATCTTTGCCTTGGCTTCACTATATTACCCATGTCTCGAGCTGTATGCATAAGCCCGTATCCCATTATATAACCGCAAGTTCCTGTCTGTGAGTGATTCATGCACAAAAACAACCCAATTAAAATACAATGGATTGAGAACTTGCAAAGGAGATGTTTTATGCCGTTTCCGGATTTTATCAACATAGACGACGCCGATCTCACTCTCGGCGATTCCGTCAATTTGTTGCTCGCCTCAATCGCATATCAGGAATTTGCGCTGGCTAATCTGATCAATGCGGAAGCAGAAAAAATCCAGTACATTTTGGGTACACTGGATGGTCAAGTCCCACTCAACCCACCCGCCACACTGGATAAAATCCTCGAAGTCAACCACAGCGCAGATCAAACGTTGCGCGATATCATCAAAAAAGAAATTCTCCTTCAGCTCAAACTCGATAAGGTGCTTGATGTCCCGACCGATAACGCCGCTGTTGCCGTTACGACTTCAAGTTCCCACACTCGGCCCGTTACGACCACGACCGCGACCACGACCACAACAGCCGCAGTCCCTGCCAAATCTACTTCCTCAACCACCACCTCCGACCCTGTTGTCGGCGGAGCATGGATTGTCGGAACCGATTACGGAACGGGCTGCGCGCAGTACACAACACTCGATCTCGGTGAGCTTTGTAAAATTGTCGACTTGAATTTGGCGTGTCAAAGAGTCCCCGTCGGAAAAGTCAAAATCGTGCGTTGCAGCAACTCTCTGGTGGTGACTATTTCGCTTGACGACCCCTATTTTACAGATCAAATGTACTTGTATGTGGGGAATGTCCCGCCTGTCATCAGCAATCCGGAAGATTTCCCCTTCCGTTTTGTCGTCACCGATCCCGCCGATTACTTTACCGCCCACACCTTCACCGTGGATGTCAGCGGATTTTTGGGTCAAACATTGTACATTTCGGCATTTGCAAACCTGCTCACCTAAAAGCCCTCCAAAACCGGCAATAATTGATTTTCCCAGATCCGGTGCGGGTTAAACTCACGCCGGATGATTGTCTTTGCCCGTAAAACAGGATCACTCCGCATCCTGCCGACAATTTTAACCGCGTGTTCTGCGAGGTATTCGGCCTCGGAGGGCGCGTAGTTTTCTTTGGTGTCAAACCCGAAATTTCGAGCATCCCACCGCATAAAATATGCCCCGAACCGTTTCCCCAGTTCTTCAAGAGCCGGCACGGCTTGGTTCAACACCAATAAATTCCCCCTGCTTGCGGCTTCCAATACCGTCAGCCCGAACGACTCGGAATAAGACGGGCACACAAATAAATTCGACAGCGAAAACAAATCCAGCACGCTTGTGCGCGGGAAACCCTGTTTCCAACCCAAGTCGCTTGTAAAAACAATGTCGCTTTCATCGAGCCCGTTCTCACATCCCGCCGTTTTTACGACACTCTTATACTTTTCCGGCTCAATATCAATGCACGGAAAATCACAAAAAACCACCTTAATCGTCAGCTCGCTTGTCTTTTTAATCGCGCCGGCCAATGCAGCCGATTTTTCAAATTGTTTTGCGGGTGTCAGCCGCCCGGGGCATACCATCAAAATATCCGGTGAAAAAATATCCGTCATAGAATGCAACTTTTTAACATCTTCGCCCATAAAATCAATCGGATCAAGACAGTTGTTCACCACCCTGCACCGCCCCTCAATCATCCCGTACTGGGCGGCCAGCGCGGAAATTCCCGATTGTGTGGGATAGACATAAGTCGTATTCGGCATCGGTGTATAGCGGCACGAAAAGGGGTATTTTAAAACCGGAGGCCTGTTCACGGGAACGGAGTGCGTAAAAGACACAAACCGGACACGAGGCAAATTTTCCTGCACTTTTCGCACAGCGACATTATGTACAAGATGCCTGCCCTGATATAAAATATCATGCATCGCACAGACATTGACATCCGAGAGCACGCTTTTTAAATCCACCGCAACGGCTTCGGCTTCGGCAAAAAAAGACGAGTGTAAATTGCCGTTCGGACGGTCGTAGTCGTGCCAAATCATGCGCCTGCCGTCAAGCCGATTCGTAATTTTAACCCATTCGAGCCGTTCATCAGCAAAAACACCGTTGCGATCTTCATCCGGGCAATCCTGACTGACCAGCACTTTGGTCTTTATCCCGGCATCAAGCAACATTTTCAAATGCTCTGCCACCACATTGACCAGTGAGTAATGGCTGTCCAGTCCGTTGAACATGGTCAAAACAGCAACCTTCATATATATACCCCCGAATTTACTTTTATCGAAACATCATATGCCAAAAACCCGGAGGCAATTCATTTTCGTAGAACAAAAAAGAAGCCGCCGGTTTCCCGGCGGCGTTCTACTTGCTAAGGTAATTGATTTTTAATACCGTTGTGTTGTGGTTTTCCCGATCGCTTTATTTGCCTCGACCAAAACCTGCTGCGCACCGAGTTTATCCATTGCGATGGCATATTCCTCAAGCGCCTGTTTCACGGTGTAATCGGGATTGCTGATGGCGTTGACAAAACAAGTTTTAAACGCCTTGGTGATCTCGGATATGTTGGTATTGAGCGTCTTGGAAAGTGGGAATGAATATCGCAGCCCGGCTTTCTCAACCAAACCGGTATTGAGTGCGTTGGTCATGGTCTGCTTGTCGTAGGCCTCTGTTTCCTTTTTCTGAACCCGGACATTCTCGTTCTCGGTTTTAATAACTTCGAGGTTTTCGGAATGATAAACGCCTTCAACAATACCGACAAGGTTTGCCATATGCCGTGAGACATAAACGCCCTCGCCCGCTTCCTCCGATGCGTCTTCGTCAAGCATCATCTTCAGCGTAACCGAACCGTCGGAATTGTGAACCAAATTCTGCTCCAACCCCACATAGGACTCAATATAACTGGCTTCGGTCCCATAAAGCAGGTCAACAAAGAAATTAATCGTCTCTGCGGGTTGGGAGGTGCCGTTGATCATCACATACGGGGTTCCGGTGGGAAACAAAACCTGTGCCACTTCAGCGCCGTTGTTCTTCAAACCCGCAATTTCGGTATATAAAGAGGTGAGTTCAGTCCATTTTTCATCGGCAGAAGGCCAATCTTTGGTTTCTTCGTAAATAGCGTTTGCGGCAGCATACATACCGTAGCCGTATTTTCCCTCACCGACGGTTGTATAGTAGCTTCCGTACTTTCCGTTATCAAGCGCTTCCCAAATATCTTCAGACGCTTGATCAAAGATGTTTTCTTCAACAGCACCCACTTCATACAAATCGCGCAGATATTGCAGCGCTTCAACGGCTTGGGACTGTAAAAATCCGTCGACATAGATACCGGTTTCGGGATCATACGCATAACCGAGCGCGCCGGACGCATCAATACGCACGCCGAACGCGTTCAAAATATCCATTGCCCAGGACAAATCCGCTCCTCCGGCAATTGCGGTTCCCTCGATATCCGAGTTCGCCACCGCAAGCGCGTACGCTTTCAAACTTGCCAGATCAGTCGGTGTTTGCAATCCCAGCTGCTGCAGCCAGTCGGTGCGGAAAGAGCGGGTTTTCATCGTATAATAAAAACTGCTCGGAATCGCCCAGATATGGCCGTCGATCGTATACATATTGCGCATTTCTTCGGGCAGTGCAAGCCAAGCAGGATTATCGGCCAAATACTCATCCAGCGGTAAAATTGCCCCACCGTCTTTGTAATATTGCACAACATCCATTCCGGGGACATTAACAATGCCGTGGATCTCTTGATTATATGCCTGTGCCAACATGGTGTTATAAGACGTATCAACCGGAACGGTCACGGTGATATAAACCCCATACCGTTCGCTCATCGCATCGGTCCACTCTTTTTGTTCGTCAGTGGTCACGATGCCGTCGCCGTAATTATAAAAGAAGCCCGGTGCCACGATTTCAAGATCGGTCGGGAGCGAAAGATCGTCGTGGTCAAAAATCGGCGAAGATGTTTTTGAACTGTTCGGACCTGTACAGCCGCAGATGAAAACCACGGCAACCAGTATGACCGCAAATATCCGCCTAATTTTCATATTACTTGTCCTTTCAAATATACTAGCCAAAGGTCTGTGTACTAATTTATCAAACGATTATGAGTATAATCGTCGGTTTTGGTGATGAGAATTTGAATTCTCCTTAAATTTAAAATCCACGCTTTTCCGCCAGCAGTGTTTTAATGCGAGCGGCGGGATCAATTAAATCGCTCAAAGAACGGTCGAAGTTCAAAGTGTCTATCAGCAACGCAATGTATTTAGACATATCCACTTCCTCATACCAAACACGCGATTTCAGTTCATCGGTGCGGTAGTTGAGGTTGGTCGTAAACACCTTTGCGATTTGTTGATTGGAAAAGGCCTCGTCAAAACGGGAAAGCCCCTCACAGAACAACCCAAACGTGGCAAAGACAAAAATGCGCTGTGCGCCCATCTCTTTGAGGTGTGCGGCGATGTCTAAAATCGAGTCACCCGAGGAGATCATATCATCGACGATGACAATGTCTTTCCCCGCCACATTATTCCCCAAAAATTCGTGTGCAATAATCGGGTTGCGTCCGTTTTCGATACGCGAATAATCGCGGCGTTTATAATACATGCCCAAATCGAGCGATAAAATCGAGGAATAATACATGCAGCGATCCATTCCGCCCGCGTCCGGAGAGACAATCAAGGTGTGATCCTTGTCCAATTTAATGTCCGGAACCGCGCGGTAGATGGCTTTAATCATCTGGTAATACGGCTTTATATTTTCAAATCCGCAAAACGGTACGGCGTTTTGGACTCGTGAATCGTGCGCGTCAAAAGTAATGATATTGGCCACGCCGATAGTTTGGAGTTCTTGGAGCATGATCGCGCAGTCCAGCGATTCCCGAGCGGTTCTGCGGTGCTGACGGCCGCCGTACAGCATCGGCATAATCACATTGGTGCGCCGTGCTTTTCCGCCCACGGCGGCGATGATGCGCTTCAGGTCGCCGTAATGGTCGTCGGGGCTCATTCGGGTAAGAGCACCGTACATGTTATAAGTGGTGCCGTAATCGAAGATATCGCACAATATAAAAAGGTCATCCCCGCGCACCGATTGGTTAATCATACCCTTGCTCTCACCGGTGCCGAACCTCGGACAACACGCATTCACCAAAAAACTCTGATCGGTGCCGCGCCATTCTTTGATATAGCCATCGGCACGGGAGGCGATTTCGCTGCAGCCCTGCAGCGGAACAATCCCCAGTTTGCCGACGGGTATCGAAATTTCTTCCATCACACTGCTCAATTTTACCACTCTCCGCACTTTGATTACAAATTTATTATACCCTTTTTACCCGCTCTTGTCAATGTTCCGCAGCAGTAAAAGGTCTGTTTCCAACAATGTCTTCGGCTCTGCTCTCCGCGCCGAGAATCCGCATCACTTCATCAATTTCCTTCCGATTGCCAACCGGAACTTTTTTCAAATTCTCGCTGTAAAGTTTTCGCAATTGCGGATTTTCTATTAATTCTGCAATGGTATCGGTCAGTTCCTTTAAATCAAAATTCACAATACTCCCTGTTTGATAATGCGTCAGCTGCTCCTGCACGCCTGCTATATTCGTGCTGATAATCGGTTTGCAAAGTACACACGCTTCATCTATTGCAACACTTCGCCCCTCATGCCTTGATGTCTGCACATAAATATCGCACTGATCGATGTAGGG
>CAZTDA010000138.1:0-6033 GCA_964612155.1 uncultured Eubacteriales bacterium
CTCATAGGCCTCGACATCGGGCAGCGTCACGGGCAATTGATCCTCGGGAACGGGCACCCAGCCGCATTTTTCGCAATAGACCATCGGCACGGGTTCGCCCCAATACCGCTGGCGCGAAAATACCCAGTCGCGCAGTTTATAGTTGATGGTCTTTTTGCCGATGCCCTTTTGCTCGAGCCAATCGGCAATCTTTTTCTTGGCGTCGGCGACTTTTAAGCCGTCTAACAGCCCCGAATTGACCATTATTCCGTCCTCGACATCGGTATAGGCGGCGTTTTGAACGTCTCCGCCCGCCACGACTTCGACGATCGGCAGGTTAAATTTTTTCGCAAAATCCCAGTCGCGTTCGTCGTGCGCCGGAACCGCCATAATCGCGCCGGTACCATAACCCGCGAGCACATAGTCCGAGATAAAAATCGGAATCTTTTGCCCGTTGACCGGGTTGATGGCCTGCACGCCGTCCAAACAGACACCGGTCTTATCCTTGACCAACTCGGTGCGCTCGAAATCGGACTTTTTGCCCGATTCCTCTTGATAGGCGGTCACATCGGCGGCGTTTTTGAGCTGATTTTTCCACTTGTCGATCAAAGCATGTTCGGGCGACATCACCATGTATGTAGCCCCGAACAGCGTATCCGGACGCGTGGTAAACACCGTGACGACATCGCCCTCGGTGGTCTCAAAGTTGACTTCGGCACCCTCGGAACGCCCGATCCAGTTGATCTCTTGCGTCTTGACCCGCTCGACAAAATCGAGGTCGCCCAAATCGTCGATCAGGCGCTGAGCATAGGCGGTGATTTTGAGCATCCACTGGCTCTTGACCTTGCGCACGACATCGCCGCCGCAGCGTTCGCAGACGCCGCCGACCACTTCTTCGTTGGCAAGTACGATTTTGCACTTGGTGCACCAGTTGACCGGGATCTCTTTTTTATAAGCAAGCCCGTGTTTAAACAGCTGTAAAAAAATCCACTGCGTCCATTTGTAATAGGACGGATCGGTGGTGTCGACCTCGCGGTCCCAGTCAAACGACATGCCCAAGGATTTGATCTGTTTGCGGAACCGGTCGATGTTGCGTTTGGTGACTTTTGCGGGGTGGATTTTATTTTTGATCGCATAATTCTCGGTCGGGAGGCCGAAAGCGTCCCAGCCGATGGGGAACAGGACGTTATAGCCCTGCATCCGGCGTTTTCTTGCGATGATATCCATTGCGGTATAGGGTCTTGGGTGGCCGATATGCAACCCTTCTCCCGAGGGGTACGGAAACTCGACTAATACGTAATAGGGCGGTTTTTCCCCGCCTTGAATTGCTTTGTAGGGTTTTGTGACTTCCCAGTTATCCTGCCACTTTCGTTCGGTCGCGGCAAAGTCGTAGCGTTCAACCATGATGATGAACAATCCCTTCTGAAAGTTGATATCGTGAAGACACTTAATAATCAAACACATAAATAAATTAAGCGGTAAGTGGCTTCACATTGGGTAAAACCACTTTAATTTTGCCTTGAACTTAAAGTGGTTTTACGATATTAATTTTATCACTGATTCAGAATCTGCTCCGCGCTGTATTTCGGCGCGTCGCCCCAGATGCCGATCAGATTATAAAATTCTCTTGTCGTAGAATGGAACACATGGATGATGATGTCGCCGTAGTCAAGCAAAATCCAGTTGGATGAGGTGTCGCGTTCGATGTGTTTGGGCTCGTGCCCGACTTTGGAAAACGCCGCGTCAACCTCGTCCGTAAGGGCCTTGACCTGGGTAAAGCTCGAACCGGATGCGATGATGAAATAGTCCGCCAGCGTGGATAGCTGCGTGACATTTAAGATCTCGATGTCCTTTGCTTTTTTTTCGTCGAGGGTCTTAACCGCCAGTTTTACCAGTTCCGATGTCGTCATATCTTGACCGCCCTTCTCGAATTCGTTGTGTTTGAATATTATGAATGATGTTAAGCATCATAGTCGTTTTGTTAAAACAACAACCGAAACAGAGTGGGCAAACACAAAAACGGTGGATTTATTGATATTTGCTTTTTTGTACAAGCCCTCACCCCGTTCTTTTAATTAAATAAGTCGGCAAAATTGTTCTTTTTGCTTTCATAGACCTCGTCGTAATCGACGCCGGAGACCGTCGGCGCACCGATGTCGGACATGGCGAGCTGATGATCTTCATCGTAAAATTCGGTGTTCAACAGTGTCAGCAGTGCTTTTTTATGAACTGCATAACAGGCGAGGCCTTCGTCGCTTGTGAACTCCACACCCGGCAGCGTATAGTCATAGATGTTTTCCAGCGACACGCCGCGCAAGAACTTTGCCAAATCCGCCAGTTGACCCGCCGTCAGATCGCTCTCGATCTCGTTCATCACTTTGCCGTTCAACAGCGCGGTGATTTCTGATGCAGACAGCTCTTTCACTCTGTTCAACGCCGCCGCCAAAAACCGCTTTTGCGCCTCTACACGGCCCAGATCGCCCATCACATATCCGCTGCGAAAGCGCACAAACGTTTCCGCCATTTCGCCGTCGAGCACATGATCTCCCGCTTCCAGCAACACGGTTTGGGTGTGGGTTTCAAAGAGCGATTTAGGCAGATGAATCGGAATGCCGCCGACGGCATCAACCGCATTGCGCAGACCTTCAAATGTCAGCTTGATATAGCCGTCCAGTTTGATGCCGAATAGGGTCTTATACGTCCATGCCAGATTGCGGATATCTCGCCTTTCCGGATAGGGATATTTTGCGTGTGAATAGACAGCGTTCAGCTTTCCTGTCGGGATGTCTCCGCCCACATAAGTGTCACGCGGGATAGACAGCAGCCGCACTTCACCCTTTTTAAAGTCGCAAAAAACCACGATCATCGTATCGGTGAGGTGGTTATCGTCTTGGCCGATTAACAGATAGCGCTTAATTCCCGTATCATCAACTTTAGGATTATTGCTGTTGCTCAGCGTTGACTCCTCGCTTAAATCCACTGTCTGTCCCACTGAAAAAGGTTTGGAACCGAGCAGCACCGCCGCTGTGGTCGCAATAATCGCCACTACAATTACTAAAGCGGCGAGCGTAATTTTGATTCGGGTTTTTGAAGTTGTCACTTGACGATGATCCTCCTGATTATTTTTACGAATCCTAAACAGATCCGGATCCGAAGTAATTCGGACGCTGTTTATTTTCTGCTTGTGCGCCCCCAATATTCGGCGCTCTTACCATTATAACACAAACGGGCTGCGTTATCAATTGCCTGCCGGCATGATTCCCGTTTCAAACGCACCGGCATGATGCCGGTTTTAAACGCGCCGCAAAATCTTAAACCGTTCTCCGGATAGCGCGCTCTTATGAACTCGATGTGATTTTGTATTTTGAATTTAGTGAAACGCTGCTTTTAATATCCTTAAACTGTTGTTCAATTTTTCAAAATCCACCGTACCGTCTTGGCGTAATCCGGGCGACTCCATGGTGACCGCCCCGTGATATCCGCTTGTTTTTAACTGTATTGCCAGCCGTGAGACATCAACCTCACCCTCCCCGGGGTGCAGGATTTTTCGAATCGCCTCGTACTCTTTGAATCCACCCGAAAAATCGGCGAAATGCACATGTGCGATATGCCCGTCGGTCCAATACGGCAGCGCATACGATGCGTCGAATTCCTTGTGAAAGGCGCACATACGCGCATCAAAGGTGAATCGGATATCGGGATAGTTCTTGACAAGTTCGCGCCAGACATCCAGCGGATCACCTGCGCTGCAGACGATGTTTTCGACCGCCAGCGTCACCCCGTGCCGATCGGCAATCTTTTTGCATTCGCCGAACAGCTCAATATTGCGGTCTATGTATAAATCCGAATTCGGTGCGCCCCACAGGTGCAGCACTGCAAGTTGAATGCCGAGTTTTTCGGCCAATATGCAATTTTCTTCTAACCGCCGCAACGCATCTGTGCGCTTTTCGGGATCCTCTTCGGACAGATCGCTGCCGATGCCTTTTTCCAGATGCATGCTGCCGAACAGCAATCCGCTCTTTGAAAATCTTTTCGCAAGTTCGTCAAATTCGCCGTACCAGTTGGAAAACACCATCAGCTCAAAACCGTCGGCGTCGATATGGGATGCCAGTTCGGGTAAAATCCGCCACTCGCGGCCGTTATAACGCCCCAAAAAAGTGCCGGTGGAACAATAGACGGGGATATTCAATGTATTACCTTCCTTAAAGCAAAGCGGACAGAGCAAAACGCTCTGCCCACTCTTTTGATCGGGGTGGGAAATTATTCGGTGATCATTTCTTCGTCTTCGTCTTCGTCATCTTCGCAGTCACAACCGCAGCCGCAGTCGTCGCAGCCGCAGTCACAGATGTCGAATTCGAGCGGCTCCCCACAGCTGGGGCAGTCGATTTTGCCGGTCATGATGGTATCCTCATCGAGATAAACCTCATTGCCGCATTTCGGGCAGGTCACTTTGTATAGGTCGTTGTCGGTCTCTTCTTCGTCGTCCTCATCGTCTTCATAGACAGCGCTCTCGAGATCGTCCAAATCCTCGTCGATCACGCCGATGGCTTCGTCGAGTTCTTCGACGCTCTCGGACAGATCTTCGACACTGTCGGTAAGGTCTTCGACTTCCAGTGCCAACTCGGTCAGCAGATCGCAGATCGCAGCATAGATTTTGCCCTCGTTGGTATCGGCTTTTATGCCCATACCCTCGATCAAACCCTTGATATACGCAGCTTTTTCAGTCAGATTCATGTTTTATTTAACCTCCGTTTTTTAATCACTATTGCTTTACACTCTCGACATATATTCGCCCGTGCGGGTATCCACACGAATGGTCTCGCCTTCGTTGACGAACAGCGGCACCTTGATGGTGACACCTGTTTCAAGCGTGGCGGGTTTTGTGGCATTGTTAGCGGTATCGCCGCGAACGCCCGGTTCGCAGTCGGTGATGAGCAACTCGACAAATGTCGGCGGCTCAACGCCGAACACGTTGCCCTTATAAGACAGCACGGTGACATCCATGTTCTCTTTGATAAAGTCGAAAGCGTTTCCGACGGCGCCCTTGTTGATCGGAACCTGCTCAAACGACTCTTTATCCATCATGTAATACAGATCGTCGTCGCTGTAAAGATACTGCATCTGTCTGCGCTCGACGAATGCGGTTGGGAACTTCTCGGTCGGGTTAAACGAACGCTCAACCACGCCTCCGGTAATGACATTGCGATATTTGGTGCGCACGAATGCCGCGCCCTTGCCGGGTTTGACATGCTGGAATTCGATAACCTGAAAGACGTTTGAGTCCATTTCAAATGTTACGCCGTTTCTGAAGTCGCCTGCACTGATCATATATTGACCCTCCGAATTTTGATTTATGCCAAATGGTAAAAGTATACACGTTTTTACCTCGGCAAAAAAGCACGCGTTTTGCCATAGACAAAAATACACATGCTTATTTTATACCAAAAATCCCCGTTTGACAAGCCCTGCCGCAAGGAAAGTTAAAATTCTTGTGATTTTAGAAACCCTGTGTATGATTCTGACAGCAACTTGATTGACCAAAACGGAAATATGTGGTATTATATAGAAAATAACCCATAAGGAGATAAAGCCATGTCGAAATTCTGTGCAACCTGCGGAGCAGCGCTTTCGCAAGAATCGGCGTTTTGTCCCGGATGCGGAAAACCCCAAGGCGACACACCCTTACAGGATGATGTCTATGTAAAAAAAGACCCCTTGACTCTGCCCCGCAACGGTCTTTCGCTGACCGCAGTAATTTTGGTACTTACAGGTGCAATATTTTCAAACGTCAACTGGGTTGCATCGGTAATACAAGGTCATCTTCAAGTCGTCGGCATTCTTTGGTCCGCGGAGGTCTTTATCATATTCGCAATGGCGGCGACGCTGTTTATCGGGTATTTCACCCGCATCCCGCTGAAAGTTCCGATGCTGATGTGGGGCGCGGCCGCCCTGTTCGGATTTGCCTCAAATCTTATTACCGCACTCAAGTTATGGCCGACCAAACTTGCGGCCGGAAGAATCGGCACCTTTTATTTTATCCTCGGCCTGCTGACG
>CAZTDA010000139.1:0-6027 GCA_964612155.1 uncultured Eubacteriales bacterium
CCTGCCCTCCGCAACCGTTCTCATAAGTTCATTTGAATACAGATCATAGCAGGAGACAATATCACATACATCCTCTCGATAGATATTCCCGATCACAAAACCGCAGATCATCAGATCGCCGTTCGGTACGATGGATAATGAGGTGATTTCTGTCAACGGACTTGTATGCGACTTCGTTCCGCATTTGCCCGTCAAATCAAGCTTGGGCTTATCATAATATTGAGAAAGATACTTTATTGCATTACCCGTCATTGTGATGTTGTTCCCGCTGCTGACGGGAATACCCAAATTTGAAAAGAAGGCCAGCACCTCTCGTGTTTTTGCGTTATACAGGTTATTGTGTATCTCATTGACAACCCATGCGGGATGCAATCTTGCATTAGGAATGCCCGCTTCAACAACGTCACGCGCAAACTTGTAAACCGATTCAACCGGAATGGTCTCCTGATGAAACACATCCACCGATAAAAGCAGGTTGTTCACACCCGCTTGCGCTAAAGCAAAAGCAACTTTGCTCCGCTTGGCGGCTTCGTTCGTAAAATATCCGCTCGTGATAATCTGTCGGGTATAAATTCCGCACTCTGCGGCTTTTCGGTGGATCGCACAGACCACATCCGGGTATAACAATGGTTCTCCGCCGAACGTCATCACGGATTGGATCTCGTAAAGCTTTGAAAGGGTTCCAATCGCCTCTGTTGCCTTGTCTGCCCGGACATGTCTTTCACCATCGACTTGATTCAAGCGCGGCGCAACGGAGCAATGCTTGCATTTTCCACTGCATTGATAGGTGACCATAAACTCAATCCGTTTGAGTTTCAGATATGGAGATAAATTTATATTCATAACTACACCTCGTTTTTTTATTTTAGCTATCCGAAGAGCGGTGCAGTTATCCGACAATGATTACGGTGCTCGGTGCAATCTGTTGCCGGACATATTCTGCACCGAGCAGTTACCTCGCCTATTGCATCTCAAAGCAATCACATCCTAAATTAAAAATAGATTGGACCCTTGATTATAATCAAACCTTCACCGCCAACTTCAACCCGCAAATCTTTTTATAATCCTCAAAAACCTGCGCGTTGTCGGCTTTGAGCATCATCCATTTTCCGATTTTCATATAATCGCCCGCTTTACGGTACGAATCGGCGGTGTATTCGCTCAGCATGGGCAAAAGCAGCTCCATCTGCGCGTCCAGTTTATACCCGACGATGATCATGAAATAAAACGTCTCCCGGCGCGGATACCACGTCCCAAACGCCTGCCCGCTTTTTTGAAACTTGATGTTCCACCCGGGCATTCCGCTGCACCCGCTGTAAGTCAGCTTCGGCTTGATTTTATAAGCGGTTTCAAAATACTCGATCAGCGACACCCAAAGCCCTTTGACCGGCCCGACATACTCCGCGATATCCCCCATCGTCGGCTCTTTGTCCTTCGGGAAAAGTTCGTTCCATTGCTTTTGTTCCATGGTTTTGCTTTGCCTCCTTTTATATTTTTAATCAAATTTCGGTTAACGGCGGAATGTCGTCCGTTATGTATTTGATAAATCAATAAAATCGATGTATCTCTATTCTATTCCGATATGCAACATAATTCAATTGAAATCAGGCAGGTTTGACTCCATATAAGAGCCCATTACATAAAGTCCCTTTTAAATTTGCAGTACCGCCATGACCCAGTTGGTGGTGTATTCATCCGCCTCTTTGGGGTACTCATATCGGAGCTTTTGCGCTGCCTCCACAGCCAGCAGACGAAATAAGTCCATGGTAGCTATTAACGCTGATTTCACATCATGTTTGTTATAGTGGGCGAAGCAATATGGCAGTTTTTTTACAACCCGATCTTCGGCCCACTCCTCCAAAAATCGTCCGTTGTGCCAGGTGTCATACTCCGACCCGTTTGCGGCGTGCGCATGGCACTCCGTCATCCATAACAGTTTCGATTTCATGTAGTTGTCCACACAATATTTAGCCGTCCATAATTCGCCGCGCTTGATCTTTTTGGCTACCCAAACCGTGTGAAACCAAAAATCGTTGACCAGATTTAAAAATTCCCGCTCTGTCGGAAAAGCATAAGACGGTCTCGCCTGATGCACTTGCGGCAGAAAACGCTCAACCCCGATCTTGTCAATCACGATACGATAACCCCGTTTTAACATAAACGCAAGATCGCCGTTTCCGGATATTTTACTTAAAATATCTTTCGACAGAAAGATAAAATCCACATCTAAAGCGCCGTCAAAGAGAACCCGTTTTTCTTTTCCTCCGGCCATTGTATCCTCTGCAAACGCCACACGGGGGTTCCCTAAGCAATTCACCCATTGATCGGATAGCATAAACTCTTCGGGGTCATCGACAAACAGCATGAGATCAAGATCCGAATTTTCATCCGCATGATGGTCTTGCCTCGCCTGAGAGCCGACAATCACAGCGGCATATAGTTTATCCGAGGTCGCGTCCCACTGAATGAGATTATCAATAATATCATCAAATCTGCGCATGTGCGATTTCCCCCAAAAGCATGAATGAGCTTCATTATATCAAAATATTGTCATGAAATCTATAAGCCATAAAATCCGTCTTCCGATGTATGACCGAACCGCTTATTAAATTTTGTTTCAATAAATTGACGACTCCGGTAAAAAATCTGTTTTTGCCGCTTGACAGATTCGCGTTGTTTGTTTTATAATAACTCTTGCCCATTCGGATTTATCCGAGACGCTTTATATGCGGGTATGGCGGAATTGGCAGACGCGTATGGTTCAGGTCCATATGCTCGCAAGGGCATGCAGGTTCAAGTCCTGTTACCCGCACCAAATAAAAATCCATGTGTCAGGGCATGAACCCGCACATGGATTTTTTGTTTTATAATAATTGAAATGTGATTTAAGTAATGGGCATTTAGATTCAACGGCAAAACCGTGATTGTAAAATGTATTAGGCCTAGTTGCTTATCACAAAATCAAGTGACCGGGAGGGTTATAATGGCTTACTTTATTTATCACTCAAAAAACGTTTATTACGAGGAAATTGGGGAAGGTTCACCGTTGTTTCTGCTGCACGGAAACACCGCATCATCTAAAATGTTTGATATCGTGCTCAACCTATATAAGAAGGATTTCAAGATAGTACTGATAGATTTTCTAGGACATGGCCAATCTGATAGATTAAAGGAATTCCCTACAGATTTTTGGTTTGATGAAGCGATGCAGGTTATTGAACTTATACACATTAAAAATTATCAACGTGTTAATGTCATTGGGACAAGCGGCGGAGCTTTAGCAGCTATAAATGTTGCATTAGAACGTCCTGATCTGGTCAAATGCTTGGTCGCTGACAGTTTTGAAGGGGAAAACTCCGTTAAAAGTATTGTAGATAACATTCAATATGAACGGGTCAATTCAAAAGCAAATCAAAATGCAATAGATTTTTGGAGGTTTAATCACGGTGATGACTGGGAAGCCATCGTAGATCATGATACTCAAGTTAACATTTTTCACCACGAGCATATAAGGTCATTTTTCCATAAAGACCTATCATGTCTAAATGTACCCATTTTGCTGACCGGCAGCCTTGAAGATGACTACGTTTCAAATATTGATAGGCTCTACTCGGAATTATTAAAAAGAATTTCACATGGTAGTATGTACATATTCCCAAGAGGATGGCATCCGGCAATGATTTCTAATGCTGATGAGTTCGCAAAAATTTCAAAGAGTTTTATAGGAACAATCAATTAACTCCTTGTAGCGTTTTTCACTTAGCGTCGCATCCTTTCCACCACTTGGCAGGTCATAAAGGGTTGACTGTCCGTGCACGATGCGTTATAATCTAACTCGGCTCTCAAGAGCAGAATCTTTGTCACATGACATAAGATTTTTGCAGTATTACCACCAAAAGTAATATGCAAAGGTCTTTTTTTATTTTTGAAAATTTAAATCAAAAATAAAAGCTCATGTGAAATGTTAAGGAGGATTACCATGAAAATCTTAAAGAAAATGATCAGTTCGCTTGCGGCATTGCTGATTGTGGTCAGCATGTTTACGCTCGTCGCTTTTGCGTCGCCGCAAACCGGAACCGTGCGTGTTTCAAGTTATTTGAATGTGCGCTCGGCCGCAAGCACCTCGGCGCCCATCATCGGCAAACTCACAAACGGTGCGCAGGTCCCCGTTCTTTCAAGCAGCAACGGCTGGGTTCAGATCTCGTACAACGGCACCACCGGCTGGGTATCCGGGCAATACATCTCCGTATCGTCCGTTCCGACCCAAACGGGCACCGTAAATGTTGCGTCTTCAAGTTATTTGAATGTGCGATCTGCCGCCAGCGGCACAGCATCCATCATCGGCAAGTTTGCAAGCGGGGCCCAGGTCACCATCCTCAGCAGCAGCAACGGCTGGTATCAAATTTCGTATAACAACGCCACCGGATGGGTATCGGGACAATACATAACCGTATCGTCCGGATCATCCGACAAAGCGCAAATCGCCGTCAACACGGCTAACAGCGCGGTCGGCGTGCGTTATGTGTTCGCCGGTGCCTCGATGAGCGGCATGGATTGCTCGGGTCTGGTTGTTTACAGCTATGCCAAAGCGGGCATCACGCTTCCGCATTCATCCGCACAGCAGGCAACGCTCGGCGTTGCCGTCAGCAAATCGAATTTACAACCCGGCGACCTCGTATTCTTTGACACGGACGGCGGCCTGAACAACATCAATCACGTCGGCATCTATATCGGAAACAATAACTTCGTCAGCGCCCAGTCCGGCGCGGGAACCGTCAAAGTCGCGTCCCTGACAAACAGCTATTGGGCCTCGACCTACATGACCGCCAGAAGAATCATCAACGCATAACAGCTAACTCATGAAAGATTGCTCCGTTTAAATTTCTAACACGCGCATCAAACGCAAGCCACCTATTGATAAAATGATTTTTATCAATAGGTGGCTTTCATTGTTGTTTATTCTTTTAGATTAAATATAGATTAAAACAGCCAAACGTCCCTGCGTCGGCGGCTGAGCACGGCGCAAGGACATTTTCGGCAAAGGAATCCCTTTTCAGGCGATCTGTGCGATTTTTCCGAAAAACTCCTCCTTGGTATCGCAGACCACAAATTCGCCGTTTAAGTACCCGTAGATTTTCCCGGCCAGTTCCGGGTTTTTGTTTTGACATCTCCCGATGCATCCGGTCGAACAGTCCTTGACCTTGACTTTTCCCTTCAGTTCTTCCACATCAAACCCCGAGCACTTTTTGCAGACCCTGACCTTTTTGACTTCTGCCATTTCCAAATACCTCTTTCTTTTTTATAATAACCGCTGCGCTATGTGAATCCCGGCGCGGACGGTTTCATACGATCAGCCGGCTAATCCGATCAAGATGAGTATAGCAATCATAACCTGACAACTATGTGTCGGGTTTAAACCGAATTTTGTTATAATTAATTATGTCTTATTTCGCTTGACAATTCGGGCAAAACGCCGTAACGCCGCCGACCGAGATTTTTCCTAATAACGTTCCGCACACCGGACAATTCTCTCCGATATGTTTTCGTTCCGCCATTGCGATATAACCGCCTTTTTGCCCATTTAGATTCACTTCGCTGACTCTGCCCCCTTTTTCGCAGGCGGCTGTCAAAACCGATTTCATGGCTTCATACAGCCGTTTGTGCTGCTCTTCGCTCAGTTTTTTCGCCTGCACGGACGGAACGATCTTAGCGTACAGTAAAATTTCCGCGGCAAAGGTGCTCATCACGCCCGCCATGTTGGTCGCAAGAAATGTCTTCACCGGTTTTTTGGTTTCTTCTTCGGGTCTTTTATTAATAAAATCCATATAATCCTGAAACGAATTCTCCCCGAGCGGATCGCATTTTTGGCTTCTCTGTTTACGGTTTTTCCAATCCTCGTGCGATACCACAAAAATACCTAACGTGAACAACAGCATCGTATATGTCAAACTGCTTCCGTCCGTAAAATCAAAGATGATGTTATATTCCTTTGGGGGCTTTGCTTTGTTATAAAGTATCTTCCCGCCG
>CAZTDA010000140.1:0-5994 GCA_964612155.1 uncultured Eubacteriales bacterium
GGAAATCGATGCGATGGGCGCGGCAAGAGCGTTTTTGACCGACCCGGAATGGGTCACAAAGATGATGGAAAACCGCGAGGCCGATATCAAGCCCTGCATTAACTGCCATAACGCCTGTTTTACCATGGCGAGGTGCGAAGGTACGGCGAACATTCAAGACCTCCCCGATGCCATCCATATGGCGCGCTGCGCACTCAATCCGCGCACGATGCAAACCAAGAAATACAAAATCGAAAAAGCCGCGAAAGCGAAGAATATCGCAATCATCGGCGGCGGCATTGGAGGCATGGAGTGTGCACTTGTACTCACCGAACGGGGGCACAAGGTCACTATTTATGAAAAAACCGATCACCTCGGCGGCGTATTCGTTCAGGCGGCTACCCCCGTCTATAAAGAAAGAGACCGGGAGCTCATCGAATGGTATAAACGGGAACTCGCAAAGCACCCGATCACGGTGAAATTCAACACCGAAATCAAAGATATCCATTCAATACAGGCCGATGAGATCATCATTGCCACCGGGGCGACGGCAAGACGCCTGCCGCTCAAAGGCGTCGAACACTCGATTGAAGCCGTGGAGTATCTCTCCGGCAAACCGGTCGGCGAAAACGTCATCATCATCGGTGGCGGGCTGACGGGCTGTGAAATCGCCTACGATCTGGTTTTAAAGGGTAAAAAGCCGCAGATCCTCGAAATGAAGAACGACCTTATTGCGGTCAAGGGGGTCTGTCTCGCCAATTCCTCTTTCCTGCGCGAAATGCTCGCGTTCAAAAAGACCCCGGTGTATCTCGAGACGACGCTCGTCGAAATCAAGCCGGACGGCGTGACCGTGAAAGACAAAGCGGGCAAGGTTTTTGACCTCAAAGGTGATTCTGTGATTGTCTCGGTCGGGTATAAACCGATGCCGCTCGGTGAGGCCTCGAAGCATGTGCATCTGGTCGGCGACGCAAACGGCGTAGGCAACCTGCGCACCGTAATCTGGCGCGCATGGGATGTCTGCATGAAGCTGTGACGCAGATTTGGCATAGGCAAAAAACATAAGCGATTGCCAATCATCATTCACAATGAAAACAGAGAGGGTTCATATGAATCCTCTCTGTTTTTTTGCCTGTTGGGAGGGGTGAAACGATACGCAAGAAAGCGGAACATAAACGTTTTCTCTGTAGGGCGGGATGCATCGAACCGCAGTTCGTTACATCCCGCCGAGTCGGCGAACAACCTTCGCCGACGCAAAGCATCCGTGTCAATGCCACGTCATGATATACACGTTGCACAAGTTGTTTACGCCGTTGGCATCGCCTACCAGCATAAACACACCATAGGGGAGGCCCTGTGTGACCGCTTACCTTTATCCTTATTCGCACGGTGTGAAATCCTACATGACGGGCGTGCGATTAAGAATCACCCCTACCAAGTACGGTATAAGGTACCGCGCGGCGGGAAATCCGACACGGCGGGGGCGGCGAGGTGTGGTCACCCCGCCCTACTTTATTCTATTCGTCAATAACCCATAGCAAATTTTACGATTTCTGTTTGTTCCTTAGACGTTAGCATTTCTAAAAGTTTAAATGCCACTCCGGCCGCTGTTTCAGGACAGTATGATGTTATAATTTTACTATCAACAACAATAGGCTCATTGACCACTTCAACGCCAAATTCTCTTAGTTGATTTTGCCTATATCCATCTCTCAAATGATATGTAGTTGCTTTTCTATTTTTCAAAACTCCGCTTTTGCCTAATGGCAATGCCGCCACACATACGGTTGCTATGATTTTGCCCTTTGAATTGAATCCCCTTATTAAGTTTAAAAACCTTTCGCTATATACTTCTTCATAAAACCCATATTCTTCAAATCCTCCCGGAATGGCAAGTGCATCATAATCATCAATAATTATTTCGTCAATCAGTTTATCCACTATAATAGGAATATTAAATGTACTTGTAACTTGCTTTTGAAATCCACAAGTAATGATTTGAGTATCACAACCGTAGTCATCTCTTGCCCAACCCATAACATCCACAAACACGCTAAATTCCATTGTTTCAAACCCTTTTGCTAAAAAAAGCAATGTTTTCATATATGCCCCCCGTATATGTTCTATAAATAATTTACACAGCCATTTTACCATAAGACAAATCCACCATCAACCGATTTTATCAATTGATGGTGGATTATTCGACACGGGGGGGTGGCGCGTTTGGCGAACCCGTGGTTCGTGAAACCCTGCGCCCTACAGGGGACGTTTCACGACCAACAAATCAAAGAGTGATCTTGGGTAGCGGCATGTTTTTCCGGAATTCCAGATATTCCTCATAAGTGCCTTCTCGGTCAAGATTTCCGTCGGGCAAGATTTCGATGATCCGGTTTGCGGTGGTTTGAATAATTTCGTAGTCATGCGTAGCAAAAAACACATTGCCTTTAAAATCAACCAGCGCGTTATTGACAGCGGTGATCGATTCAAGGTCGAGGTGGTTTGTCGGATGGTCTAAAATCAGCGTGTTTGCGCTGTAAAGCATCATCCGCGAAAACATACAGCGCACGCGCTCGCCACCCGAGAGGACATTGACGGGTTTATAGACATCGTCTCCCGAAAACAGCATTTTGCCTAAGAAACCGCGCAGATAGGTCTCGGTTTCATCGGTCGTATACTGCCGCATCCAATCCAAAATGGATAGCGTGCAGTTGTTGAAAAATTCCGAATTGTCTATGGGAAAATACGATTTTGAAATCGTGACCCCCCATTTGATAATCCCTTCATCCGGCTCTATTTCACCCATGATAATTTTAAATAACGTCGTGACGGCCTGCTCGCTCTCCCCGATAAACGCAATCTTATCGCCGTTATTGGCAGAAAAAGAGACATTGTTCAAAACCTTTACGCCGTCAACAGTTTTCGAAATGCCGCTGACGGAAAGGATGTCCTTCCCCGCTTCTCTGTCCATGGTGAATCCGATGAACGGATATTTTCTGGCGGAGGAAGGCATCTCGTCAACAGTCAGCTTTTCAAGCAGTTTTTTTCTGGATGTCGCTTGCTTTGCCTTCGATTTATTGGCCGAAAAGCGCGTAATAAAGCTTTGAAGTTCCTTGGTCCTCTCCTCGTTTTTCTTATTCTGCTGTTTAATCAGCCGCTGAATCAACTGGCTGGATTCATACCAAAATTCGTAATTCCCGACATACATCTTGATTTTGCCGTAATCAATATCCACAATATGCGTACAAACATTGTTCAAAAAATGACGGTCGTGCGATACCACCAAAACGGTTCCGGCATATTCGGCGAGGAAGTCCTCCAACCAGCTGATCGCGTCGATATCCAGATGGTTTGTCGGCTCGTCCAACAGGATGATGTCCGGATTGCCGAACAAGGCCTGCGCAAGCAAAATTTTGACCTTCTCATTTCCCGAGAGGGAGGACATCTTTGAATAGAGCAAATCCTCCGACAGCCCGAGCCCCTGAATCAGCTTTGACGCCTCGGACTCGGCCTCCCAGCCGTTCAGTTCGGCAAATTCACCCTCCAATTCGGACGCTGTAATCCCGTCTTCTTCGGTGAAGGTCTCCTTTGCGTAGAGTTCTTCTTTTCGCTTGATAATTTCGTAAAGGCGGGGGTTGCCCATGATGATCGTGTCCAGAACGTTAAATTCGTCATAGGCAAAATGATCCTGCTTTAACACGGACAACCGAAGGTTTTTCGGAATAATGACCTCGCCCGTCGTGGGTTCAAGTTCCCCGCAGAGAATACGGATAAAAGTCGATTTACCGGCGCCGTTTGCCCCGATGATCCCATAGCAGTTCCCCATCACGAACTTCAGGTCAACATGTTTGAAAAGAACGGTTCCGCCGAAACCGAGGCTGACATCAGATACTGTAATCATTGAATCTCCATCACTACTTTTTGAATTAAAAAACTTTTCGAAAAACTAAAATTTTTTAAAATTATATCATGTCTTGAAAAAATTGTCCATTCTTTTTGGAGTTTAAACCACGCCGACCACTGCGTTATCCGTAAAAAAAAGAGGGTGCCCCTTTCGCATCCTCTCTGTTTTTATGCCCGCTGTTATTTAATTAGTTCGCGCCCGTGACCGTGTCATACGGCCAATCGATGATGCCGCCGAAGTCATAGACGTTGGTGTAACCCATCGCAATCAACTTGTTCGCGGCCTGCGCGCTGCGGTTGCCGGAGCGGCAATAGACCAATATCTCGGCGTTTAAATCGGGGAGCAGATCCGGTTTTGTGTCAATGATGGTCTCGTTGGGAACCAAAATCGCATTTTGAATATGGCCGGCTGCAAACTCTTCTGCGGTGCGGACATCGAGGATGATGACCGCGTTGCCGCTGTCAATTCTGGTTTTAGCATCCTGTGCCGATATCTTTTGATAGGCAACGACGGCGCTTTGACTGCTGCTTGTGCTTGA
Organism: uncultured Eubacteriales bacterium; assembly: GCA_964612155.1. Taxonomy (GTDB): domain Bacteria; phylum Bacillota; class Clostridia; order Oscillospirales; family JAKOTC01; genus DAOPZJ01. The sequence continues at coordinate 4,416 of CAZTDA010000140.1, forward strand.
ATTGTTCTCGGCGGGTTTTGCCGTCGGGAAAATCGCAAACGCCAGCAGTACCCCCAACAGGATACCGACGACGGTGGAGACGATCGGGCTTTTGGTGATCGGGCAGCTGCCGTTGGAACAGCCGATCAATTTATACAGCACGAAATAGCCGAAAAGCCCGCCGATTGCTGCACCGATTAAATACTTATAAATCATAAAATTGCCTCCGTCCGGTACTGATATGTACCGATTCTATTTTACGCATTATGAACGTACATTCCGTAACCTAGTCACGGTCGGCCTGTTGTTCGTCTGTCATTACGGGGGACTTTACGCTCTGCGGCAATCCAGTGCGAAATCCATGCGATGAGGAATGTGGATAAACCGCGCGGCGGGGGCGGACGCGCAATGCGCGCCCCTACCCTGCACCTTAGACCTGCCGCTTAGGAGGCGGCAGCCCTGCGGTCTTTCCTCATTCTAAATTCCAAATTTGGAATTCCGAAATGCGACTTCGTTTTAAAGCGGGGTTTTTCTTCATATGATTGGTTGATTCGTAAATCCTATGGGGGAATGCCGTATGTTAAAAGAGATCCCTTATAACCGGGCGGCGGTGGTGAGTTACGCCGAAAAGTGGGCGTTCAAACGAAATCCCCGCTTTCCGAATTTCGACGGAATGGGCGGGGACTGCACCAATTTTGCGTCGCAGTGCGTCTATGCGGGCTGCGGCGTGATGAATTATAAGCCTGTTTTCGGTTGGTTTTGCAACAGGCTGAACGACCGCACTCCCTCGTGGAGCGGCGTGGAGTTTTTGTATAATTTCCTTGTGAATAACGATGGCGTCGGGCCGTATGCCAAAGAGGTGCCGACGGAGCTGCTGCTGCCCGGTGACTTAGTCCAGCTCTGCGACGAAAGCGACCATTATTACCATACGCCGGTGGTGGTCGCGCGCGATCAAAACGAGATTTACGTCGCCGCGCACACCTTCAACGCCTATCACCGCCCGCTCTCGAGTTATTCCTATGCGGGTCTGCGCGGGTTGCGCATCGCAGGAGCGAGAAAGTGGGGGTAGTCGCAAGCCATATCTTGACACTTGAATTTATTATGTTAAAATAAACTTAATAAATGGATTGAGAAATTCGACATTGATTGGTATAATAACTATAACAAACAAGAGTAGGTGAACGATGATATGCCGCAGTTCGAGGAAAATGAAAAGTTAAACCCAAAATCAACTGTGTCTATTGATTATCTTGTTAATACATTAACTGCTAATGATATGGAATATATTGGTATCGTTTTGAAAGAAGCTAATATTTTATTATCTTATAGGGCTCACTCTCCAAAATTCTTAAATGGTATAGAAGACTTTTTTGCAAATATCTCTATATTTTTATCACCAGACATTGTCCAGATAATTTCTTTAGGATTAGCTACTAATATCATACACGATACTTTAAAAAAGCTTAGTCTCATTATTTATAATAAGGCTAAAGGAAAAGTGCTTAAAAAGATTGAAGGAGGAGGAGGGGTCAAGGAGGAATCTTTAAATATCCAATTTATAATCGGAAATGCACACATCATTTTTCCGATGGATGTAGAT
>CAZTDA010000141.1:0-5976 GCA_964612155.1 uncultured Eubacteriales bacterium
CGGTCTGCCGAAGACGGGTCGTATTGCATATTGTATCAAATATTTTCAAATTTGTATAGTGCTTTTTGATAATTTCTTCACTTTTTTTCCACTCGGATACCGAAAAAGTGGTTTGGGCAGCGCACCAAATTGTTTTTTCGACAAAATTCGAGTTTTTTGTGATGAGTTGCTCCAATTCCCATGATGTTCCAAATGTGTATGCCTCACACAACGCGTGTCCCAAAATCCCAATCACCTCGGGGTGACTGGCATCGCCGGCGACAAGCAAAACATCCTCTTTCGGAATCTCTGAAACCAGCTTGTGGATGCGGGCAACACAGGGGCAGGTGGCATCGTAAAATTCCAGTCCCAGCGCCGTTAATTGCGCCACCGTCGCCTCCGGGACACCGTGGCTGCGGATTAACACGCACTCCTCCGGTTTGGCCTCGGACGGATCGTTGATCACCCGTACGCCCTTTTCCTCGAGTTCGCGCATAAAGCCCTTGTTATGCAGCAACGGTCCGAGCGTGCAGACCTTTTTACCCTGTTTGAGCAGATCGTAGAGTATATCAATGGCACGGTTGACACCGAAACAAGTTCCGGCATTTTTACAGACAATGATCTCCATCTATTTTGTCCTTTGTTCTACTTAGATTCGGTTTCTTTTAATTCGGCGATGGCTGCCATAACCGCGTCAGCACAGGCCTGATATCGCTGTTTCCCGGTTCCGACATCGAGCTGTTCGGAGGGAATCGGCTTTCCGATTTTGATCAATGTCGGTTTAAACATGCCCGCCCGTTTGGGATAATCGAGCAAGATCGGCAAAACAGGCGCACCGGCTCTTAACACAATCATACCTACGCCCGCCTTGCTCTGCTGCATCTGATAGGTCTTTTTACTGCGTGTCCCTTCCGGAAAAATTCCGATGGCGCGTCCTTTTTCAAGCAGATTGCCGATTGTTCTGAAAACGCCGACCTCGGGTTTATCGCGGTCAATCGGCAGCGCGCCGAGTTTTCGAACAAAATATCCGAGTAACGGCTTTGTAAATAACGACGATTTGGCGATAAAATTAATCGGCCTGGGGCACGCAAACCCGAATACGACCGGGTCAAGATAGCTCAGGTGGTTCAGGCAGATCACGACCTGCCCCTCTTTTGGGATGTTCTCAACGCCGGTCACTTTTATTTGAAACAGCCAAAAGGCGAATTTTCGCAGATTTTTTTGCACGCTCATCTGCCAGGTGACCGAATATAATTCCCGGTCAGCTTTTTTCACCGCGCGCTTACGGAGTCGTTTTTCTTCGGCTAATTTTCGGTTGACAATGCGCATTAAAAGCTCGAACGACTGCTGTAAATCGAGATTTGAGGTATCCGCCGTAACACTGTCAGGCGCGGGCTTTAACGGTGCGACCGTCCGGCTGCTGTCGTTTGTATCGCGCTTGATCAAATCGGCAAGTACTTCCTCGTAAGTCACCTGCTTGCCCTTTTCAAGCAGTTCATGATAACGCCTGTTCGCACGCACCTCCGCACTTGCGGTTAAAAATATTTTAATTTTCGCGTCGGGCAGCACCACCGTGCCGATATCGCGCCCATCCATCACAACATTGTTTTTTGCCGCGACCCCGCGCTGGAAATCCATTAAAAAATCGCGCACCGCCGGAATCGCCGAGACCGCCGAGGCCGCCATCGAAATCAGCGGCGTGCGGATGTTGTCTCCGACCGGATCGCCGTCGAGCAAGATCACCTGCTTGCCGCCGTCGAGTTTCATCTTGATGTCGATGCTGCCGAGCGAACCGACCACCGCCGCAGGGTTATCATATCCGCCGGTCACCCGCACCGCATGCAAGCCGACCGTACGGTATAAAGCGCCTGTGTCGATGTAGATATACTCCAGTTCCTCCGCCAGCCGCCGTGCCAGCGTGCTTTTGCCCGCTCCTGATGGGCCGTCGATTGCGATGGATGTCGGCATTCGTTCACTTCCTTGATTCTTGATTCTTCATTGCCCGCGCAGCTGCAACTGCCGTGCTGAATGCGATCTGTAAATTATATCCGCCCGTGTAGGCATCCAAATCGAGCACTTCGCCCACAAAATAAAGATTCTTAATCAGTTTGGATTCCATGGTCGCCGGATCGACTTCACGCACATCGACGCCGCCCGAGGTCACAACCGCCTCTTCAATCGGTCTTGTCCCGGTCACGGTCAGCCGCAAATCCTTGAGTAATTTCACAAGTCCTTTTCGCTGTTCGGCGGTGACGGCGTTAATTTTGGTATCACCCGGAATACCCGACCGCTTCACGATGGGCATAATCAGTTTTGACGGTAAAAGCGCCGATAACGAATTTCTGAAATCACGATTGACATTTTCGGCAAAATCGCGCAAAATCCGCGCATCCAAGCACGCCTCGTCGAGTGCCGGCTTTAAATCGAGAGAGATTTTTACCTGTCCCGCCTCCATCAGCATCTGCGCACCGCTCGCATTGATCACGGCCTCATCGCCCAGATGCGCGCTCGCCGACAAAATCAGCGGCCCGCTGACCCCGAAGTGGGTGAACAGCAATTCGCCTTGTTCTTCATAAATCGGCTTTTTCACGCCGTCTATGAGCAGTTTTAATCCGGTGTTTCTCAGTGAAAGCCCCTGCAAGTCACGGCACAAATCCTCTTTGCATATAAGCGGCACCAGTGACGCTCTCAGCGGGGTCACTGTGTGTCCGAGTGCCTTTGCAAAAGCGTACCCGTCGCCTTTGGAACCGGTCTTTTGATAACTCATCCCGCCGGTCGCGATCAAAACATTGTCGGCATGATAATCGCCGTTTTCCGTTTTAATTAAAAATCCGTCCCCGTGCTTTTCTATCGCCGTCACCCGTGTTTGAATATGCTTTGCGTGTGCCAGCGCGTATTGTTCAAGGGCATTCGCCACGGTGTGGGCGCTGTCGTCCTCGGGAAAGACCCTGCCCCCGCGCTCGGTTTTGAGTTTGACCCCGAGGTTATTCTCAAAAAAAGCGATACAGTCATTCGGCGTAAACCGGTTTGCCGCACCGAATAAGAATTTTTTATTGGTGACAACTTTATCGATAAATTGCTTGACATCGCAAGCGTTGGTGAGGTTGCAGCGGCCTTTTCCGGTGATGCGCAGCTTTGCGCCGAGCCGGGCGTTCGGTTCAAACAGCAGCGTTTCAATTCCCGCTGCGCCGAGCTGTCCGGCTGCCATCATCCCTCCGGCACCCCCGCCGATCACCGCACAAACAGCCAAACGCTCGACCTCCTCGCCTATATTTGATTTATTATAACATAAGTTTTCCATTCTAACAACAAAACCCTATAAAAAGTAGGGCGGGGTGACCTGAGGGAACGCCCTCATGACCCCGCTCTACAATTGTTATCCTTTTTCTCTTATTTCCACTCTGCGAATTTTGCCGTTGATGGTTTTGGGGAGCTTCTCTACAAACTCGACCACGCGTGGATATTTATACGGCGCGGTCTCTTGCTTGACATAATTCTGAAGTTCCTTGACCAGCGCGTCACTCGGCTCATATCCGGGTCGGAGCACGACCGTGGCTTTAACCAGCTGTCCGCGCACCGGATCGGGGGTTCCGGTGACGGCGCACTCCAGCACCGCCGGATGGGTCACCAACACGCTCTCGACCTCGAACGGGCCGATGCGGTAGCCCGACGACTTGATGATGTCGTCGTTGCGCCCGACATACCAAATATAGCCGTCCTCGTCGCGCCAGGCGGTGTCGCCGGTGTGGTACCAGCCGTCGTGCATAGCCTCGGTGGTTTTGGCTTCGTTGCGGTAATATTCGCACATCAGGCCCGGCGGATGGGGTTGTAGTTTAATCACAATCTCTCCGGTCGCACCATTGGGGCAACTGTTGCCGTCCGGGTCGATCAAATCGACTTGATATTGCGGCGACGGCTTGCCCATCGAACCGGGTTTGGGGGTCATGCCCTTGGTGTTGCATATGACCAATGTGGTTTCGGTCTGCCCGAAACCCTCCATCAGCTTCAACCCGGTCGCCTCGTACCACTTGTTGAACACATCGGGATTCAGCGCCTCGCCCGCAATCGTCGTGTGTTTCAGCGTGGATAAATCGTATTTTTCAAGCCCCTCGTTGATGAACATGCGAAACATCGTCGGTGGGCAGCACAGGGTCGTGAGCTTGTATTTTCCCACCATCGTCAGAATTTCGGCGGGCACGAATTTGTCCATGTCATAAGTGAACACCCCGGCTTCCATCAGCCACTGCCCGTAGAGCTTGCCCCAAACTGCCTTGCCCCAGCCGGTGTCCGCAATCGACATGTGCAGCCCGTCCGGAACGACGCAGTGCCAGTGTTTGGCGGTCAGCAGATGCCCGAGTGCATAGGAATAATCGTGCAGCACCATTTTGGGATAGCCCGATGTGCCCGACGAAAAGTATAACAACATTGGCTCGTGTACGTTGGTCGCAACCCGCTCGAAATTTTCATCGGCGGCGGCGATGCCCGCGTCAAAGTCCAACCAACCCGCACGGGCGCCATTCACCATCATTTTGATTTTTAAAGTCGGGCATTCCGGTTCGGCTTGTTCGATGGACGAGCCCACGTCGCCGTCTGCGGTGCAGATTACCGCCATCACGCTTGCGCTGTCAACGCGGTATTTCACATCGTGCGCGGTCATCATATAAGTGGCCGGAATTAAAACCGCGCCGAGTTTGTGCAGTGCCAACGCACAAAACCAGAACTGGTAATGCCGCTTTAATACGACCATCACCGGATCGCCTTTTTTGATGCCGAGCGAACGCAGATAATTTGCGGTCTTGTCGGACCAGCGCTTCATATCGCCGAAGGTAAAATTGCGTTCTTCGCCGTCCTTTCCGACCCAGAGCATGGCGCGGCGGTTCGGCTCGTGCGCGGCGATATCGTCAACGACATCGTAAGCAAAATTAAAATTCTCGGGAATTTTGAGCTTGTATTCACTTAAAATCCCGTTCTCGTCGTATTTTTCTTCAACATATTTTAAATTAATATTTCTTATCATAGTTTACTCTCCCCCTTGATCACAACCGCGAGGAACTGGCAGCCCTCGCCGCCGACCGCAATCATCCCGTGCGGTTTGCCGGAATCATAAAACACCGAATCGCCCGCTTTTAACAGCTCGAAATGCCCGTCGTGAGCGAACTTAATCGCACCCGAGACCACATAATCGAATTCCTGCCCCTCATGCGTGGACAGGGCAATCGGCTGTGTCTGCGCCGCTTCAAGATAAGGCGCTTTGACCAGAAACGGTTCGGCCAGCTTGTCGCGGAAGTTTGCCGCGAGGTGGTCATATTCAAAGCCCGCGCGCCGTTTGATCGGCAAACCTTTGCCCCCGCGTACAACCGTATAACCCGTCAAATGCGGATTTTCGCCGGTCAGCAGTTCGACCATGTCCACGCCAAACTTCTCGGCGCACAAATACAAAAATGTGAATGAAAAGTCCTTGGTTCCGCTCTCCAGTTCGGCATACTGCTCGGCGGTTAAATTTGTCGCAACGGCCATCTCGGCTACAGAAAAGCCGCAAATATCGCGTAACGCTCTAATTCGCTCGGCGATCTCGGTCAGTTTGGTTTCCATGTTGACACTCCTTTCGTTCATGGCGAAAAAGCCATGTAAAACAAAAAATCCCGCCCCATCGTAGGGACGAGATGACTCCCGCGGTACCACCCATATTGCGCAAAAATGCGCCTCTTTTCGGCTCAAACAAGCCCTCAGCCCTAACGCGGCCGCCACGCAAACGCCTATTTCCCAAAGAAAAATCGGGTTCGTACTCGGAAGTGATCCGCTGCTGCCGTCTTCGCCGTCTCGCACCAACCGCCGGCTCTCTGAAGAAGAGCATGCCGCAACCGTTCTTCGTCACAGTATGTAATCGCAGTTTAGCATACAACTTTTTCCCTGTCAAGCACAATTATTTGAAATAACTGAAAAAATGTGAACTGTCTAATATGTAGAAAAACAATCTACTCTGACCGTTTCGGAACC
>CAZTDA010000142.1:0-5946 GCA_964612155.1 uncultured Eubacteriales bacterium
GGGTTAGAAATCAATATAACAACAAGAAAACGCCGGTTTAAAACGGCGTTTTTTTACATGGTAGGGGCGCACCTATGTGTGCGCCCGAATACGATATGATTCCCGCGGGCGCACACACAGGTGCGCCCCTACGGTTTTATAAACAAATCAATTCTTTCGGCGACTTTGTGATGTCCTCGCAGCCGGTTTCGGTGACGAAGATCACATCCTCGATGCGCACGCCGTATTTGCCCTCTAAATAGAGACCCGGTTCGACCGAGAGCACCATGCCCGGCTGCAGAACTGTTGAGCAGCCCGGGGAAAAACGGGGGTTCTCGTGGATCATGACGCCGAGACCGTGTCCCAATCCGTGCCCGAAGCAGCCCTCGTAACCGGATTCATAGATATAATCGCGGGCGATTTTATCAATGTCGCTGCAGAGTTTACCCGGAGCGATCGCGGCAAGCGCACGCTTTTGCGCCTCTAAGACGATTTCATAAATCTTTTTCATCTCGTCGTCGGGTTTTCCGACACAGACGGTGCGGGTCATGTCGGAGCAGTAGCCGTTGTATTTACAGCCGATGTCCATGGTTAAAAAAGCGTCGTTTTGAATCGGGCTTGCATCGGGTACGCCGTGCGGCATCGCGGATTTTTTACCGCTGACCACAATCAAGTCGAACGAAACACCCTCAGCCCCGCGCTTTTTCATCTCTTCCTCAATCTTGGCGGCGAGTTCCTTTTCGGGCATCCCGACTTTGATCTGCGGCAGGACGGCGGCGAGTGACTCGTCGGTGATCTGTTGGGCTTTGCGCATGGTCGCCAGTTCTTCTTCGTCTTTCAACATCACTGCACCCTCGAACAGGTCGGCGAGCTCTTTGGAAAACGTGGGGTGGAATTTAATCAACGAGGTCTCGTATTGACGGGCCGCGCGCACGGTTGTCTTGTCGTCGCGCAGAGCGATTTTTTTTGCGTTGATTGAATTCAAAAACTCGGTCAGCTGATCAAATTGCTTGCCGATCAGATAGACCTCAGTGCCCGAAATGGCGGCTTTCGCGGCTTCGATGTAACGGAAGTCGGTATAAAACACGCTCTTTTCGCGGCCGACCACGACGGTGCCCGCGCTCGAACGGAAGCCGGTCAGCCAGAAGCGGTCGTTTTCGTCGGTTAAAATCGCCGCGTCGATGCCTTCGGGCAGCAGTTTTGCAATCTTTTTTGTGTTGTTCATGTTACTTACCAGCTCCATTCAAAATTTCAAGCATATGTGCCGCGTCGCGGGTTTGGGTTCCGGCGGATTCGCAGACGATAAAAGGTGTCATGTTCTTTTGCAGGATCAATTCGGCCAGCGGTTCGAATTCCGGTCCGTAGACGGTGTCGGCAAAAGTCAGATGCCGCTGTTCGCCGCCCGCAAGCGTATATTCAATCTTTGAAAAATGGATGTGCATGCGTTTCATCCGGTCGCTGCCGAGGGTGTTTTCAATCGTGTCGAGAATTTTTTGATAATCGCTTTTCTCTTTAATCGCACCGTTGGACATAGCGTTCACATGCCCGAAATCAATGCAGGGCAGCAGGCGGTCGTCGATCTTGCAAAGTTCGCAGACCTCTTCGACCGTGCCGAGTTGATTGACTTTTCCCAAGGTCTCCGGACACATGATCACGTCGCCCATTTCCGCTTCGTCCAGCGCTTTTTGCGCCCGAATCAGGGTGTCTTTGGCCAATTCCACGGCGCGGGTGCGGGAGATTTTTGACGCCGACCCCGCGTGGACAACGATGCGCGTTCCGCCGAGCTTTTTGACGGCGGTCGCCGCCAGCATAATATATCGTGTGCTCTTTAAGCGTTTTTCTTCGATGATACCGGAGAGCGAGATGTAATAGGGCGCGTGAAGCGAAATCTCCATATCGATGACGGCGGTTTTTTCGTGCAGCACCTCGGCGGTCTTTTCGGCGAGGTTGACCCCGCGTCCGCACTGGTATTCAAAGGCGTTCAGACCGAAATCCGAGATAAATTCCGGCAAAAACATGTTGGATTTATATTTGGCGGCGAACTCATCGCAGCCGCCCGCCGGACCGATTCTTAACTGCATTTGCTTGTGTTCCTGTTCCTTCCCGCTTTTGTCAGGCGTTCCAGCCGCCGTTTAAACCGCAAAAACCGCCCTAAATCGCGTCCGAGGGGCTCGACCAAAAACACCGTCATCCCCGCATTTTTTCCCGCCCAGACATCCGTAAAAATCTGGTCGCCCACGACAGCGCCTTCACAAAGCGGCCTTTGGAGAGCAAGGGCGGCGTTTAAAAGCCCTTTGACGCTCGGCTTTTGCGCTTCCGGGATGCAGATCATGCCCGATTTTTGCGCAAACCGACCGACGCGGACGGGATTATTATTCGAAATCACCGCAAGCAAAATGCCGGCGGTTTTTAATTCATCCAACTTTTTTGCAATTTTCTCCGGAATTTCGTCGCCGCAGTCGTGGGTGATGGTGTTGTCAAGATCAAGCGCCAGCCAGGTGATACCGCGGGCTTGCAAAAATTCAACCGTGATATCACACAGATCGGTAAATGCCGCGTCCGGAGTAAAGATTTTTTTGCTCATCGGTCAAGTACATCCTTTGCGCCGGTGTTGTGAAGCCACTTAAAAATAAAGGAAATTTATTCGCAGAATGCAAAAAGCGGGCGATACGCCCGCTTTGGTTTGCAAGAGATTTCGAATGTCCGATTGCGCTCAGAAAGAGCTCAATAAAACTTGCGTTTACGGGCTGCTTCCGCTTTTTTCTTGCGCTTTACGGACGGCTTTTCATAATGTTCCCTCTTGCGGACTTCCGCCAGGACGCCGTCTCTGGCACATTGCCGCTTGAACTTTTTTAAAGCGTTATCGATCGACTCGTTTTTGACATGAACTTCTGCCACTGTTATCCCTCCCTTTGCTTTATAAGCAGGGGTTTATGGGGTCAGTATAACATAGCCCGCCGGCTTTGTCAACGCCCGTGTCAAATTTTTGTTGACTTTGGCGGCATTGATGATATACTTCTTGGAGTTGGAGGTTTATAGCGAATGCACCTGATTAAATCAAAGAGTTTTTATAAAAATATGTTGCTGATTGCGGTTCCGATCGCATTGCAAAATCTGATTTCGTTCGCGACCGGAATGATGGATACAATTATGCTCGGACTGGCGGAAAACGGCGAAACCATGCTCTCGGCAGCCGCGCTCGGCGGCCAGCCGATGTTTATTTTATACGTTTTCGGTTTCGGGATGTCCGGCGGCGCAACGGTGCTGGTGGCCCAGTATTGGGGCAAGGGGGACATGGCGTCGATCAAACGGATTTTTGCGATGATGATTAAGTTTGCGGCGATTGTTTCGCTGGTTTTTGCGGCGCTTTCGTTGTCGTTTCCTCAGCAGATCATGCGGCTTTATTCCGACAATCCCGAGATTATTGAAATGGGTTCTCAGTATCTGTGGATTATGGGGTTTGCCTGCATTACGTTCGGCATCAGCTCCATGTTAATCTGCCTGTTTCGGGCAATAGAAGCGGTTAAAATCGCGGTCGGAATCAATTTGGTTTCGTTTGCGTTGAATGTGTTTTTAAACTGGGTGCTGATTTTCGGCAACCTCGGCTTTCCCGCGCTCGGCGTGCGGGGCGCAGCCATTGCAACGTTGATTGCGCGCGTCTCCGAATTCGTGGTCATCATGATCTATTTATTTTTCTTCGATAAAAAATTGGGCTTTAAACTGCGTGATCTCAAATTTTACGACAAGTTATTGGCAAAGGATTTGGTTCATTACGGCACGCCGGTGTTGTTGAATGAAGGGCTTTGGGCCATTGGAACCTCGGTACAGGCCTCCATTATGGGGCATATCAGCTATTCCGAGGGCGACCCGGTTGCGGCGAACTCAATTGCGAGCATGCTTCAGCAGCTGGCATGCTTGGTGATTTTCGGCATTGCCAATGCCGCCGCGGTGATCACCGGACGTACCATCGGCGAAGATGACCACGAAAAAGCGCGTGAGCAGGCGACGACTTTTCGCTATATATCCTACGGCATCGGCGTGGTGTCGTTTGCGTTAATATTCTTTTTGCGCGACCTCGCCGTCGGATTTTATAATATTGACGAAGCGACTAAGGCGCTTGCGCGTGAAATGATCACCGTGATTGCCGTAATCTCCTTTTTTGTCTCGATTGTGGGAATCTGTTTGGTCGGTGTTTTGCGCGGCGGCGGAGACACGCGTTTTTGTATGTTTTTAGAGATCGGTGCGCTTTGGTTTTTGGGGGTTCCGCTGGGGTATTTTGCGGCGGCGGTTTTGCGGTTGCCGGTGCCCTTTGTGCTGGCTGCCATGAAAGTTGACGAGCCCACCAAAGCGGTGGCCTGCATGCTGCGTGTGCGCAACGGTAAGTGGCTGCAAAGCGTGACCCGTTGATTAGGGTATAGTCATCGCTTTGGTATTGCCTTAAAGACGGCGGCATATAATATTCGGGTGGCAGCGGCTGAAAATTTCACAGATTTTTTCGGCTTCCTCGTCTTCACAAACGGCGGTAATTTTGATCAAAGCGCCGTCGTGCGATGCCCAGAGCACACTCCGCAGCAGGCATTCGGCGTTTTCGCCGGTGAGCAGCAGTTCAATCTCCCGATTTTTTTGCGGGTGCATGGACAGCCGCAGCAGCACGGCAATGATAATGCAGCAGATCCCCAACCCCGCCAACACAAGGGTCAGCCACAATCCCCACCCGCTCATCGGCAAAGCGGGGGCTTATTCAACGGGTTGGTGCCGTTGTCGCGGCAATCGCAGTCATCGCAGTGATGGTCGGGTTGCTTTAAAAACCGATCGCGAATGCAAAAACGCAGTTTCGAGAGCGGAATCCTGAATTCGACAATACCGGTGCTGTGCGGTGCGATGGTCACCGGCTGGTAAAACAGCACAAAATCGGTGCAGGTCAAATAAAAGTTGTTCCAGTCCAGGTATTTTTTCATCAGCACCGGATAATCCGGGAACAGTGCCAGCGCGTCTGCGTTCTCTTTGGCTTGAGCGAGCACGCTGTTAAAAATCAATTCCTTGTAGCGGCAGGATGGCTTGAAAAAGTCATCAACTTTCAGCATATTGCCGCTTGCGGTCAACCAGGTCTGGGCGGTTCGTACGGTGGTCGGATTTGCGCCACCCTCATAGGTCAGCGTGTCAACCGTAGCTGAAAACAAGTCCTGCGCGACCAATTGCGCCTCATAGATCACCAAAAACTCATGCATGTTGAAAGGGCGCTTGTTTTTAACGGCATCGAGATAGTCGTCGACCGCGGCGGGATAAAGTACCAACCGAACACTATTTCGATCGATCGAAGCGAGATTTTGATACCAGGCGTTGATTTTTATGTAGTTGATGGCGGCACCGGTCGTTCGCAGTTTGGGCAGGGTGATCTTGCTGCGCAGTACGGGGGTTTCTTCGTAATATAGGGTGTCTCCGGTCGTTTCCCCGATCACTTCATAACCCACGCAGGTGCATTTGAGCAGGATTTCATTCATAAAAGCATCGCGCTCCTTTAGATATTTGGGTTGCATACCTATTTTACGCCGCTGCAGTCCGATTGGTGAAAATGTCGGTGAACAACAATTGCTGCATGGTTAAAAAGTGAACAGTTATCGGTTCACAGTGAACAACGAAGGTGTTTTGCTAAGCAAAACAGGATTTAAAGTTTATTTCAGAGCATGTCACTGCACACTTTTAACTGCTCACTGCCAACTCATCGGATAACGATTTTTATGCAATATGATGATTGTTGCATTCGAAAAAATAGTGTAGTATAATGAACACAATTCCTAAATCGGGGGATACTGAGGGGAGTCATAAATAATGGCGGAAACGAAAAAGCGTTGGTTCGACCGACGTGACGGAAAACGGATCAAAGACCTGGACGGCGTGCACTATATGATGCCGTATCTGATGCCGAAACGCTGCGATTCCGAAGTGTACATACAAGAAAAGATAGAC
>CAZTDA010000143.1:0-5934 GCA_964612155.1 uncultured Eubacteriales bacterium
GCCCCAGATTCTGATCAACCCGCGCATGCACGGCAAAGGGGATTTCTCGACCCCGGAATGCAGCATCCCAAAGACCGCACCCGAAGGCTGGTGGGAGATGTGCCATCTTTTAAATGACCACGGCTGGGGCTATACGGTGCATCCGTACAAGAGTTTTGAGTGGTGGCGCGAAACCTATGAGACCGTGCACGCAATGGGCGGCAACTTTCTGACAAACGTCGGGCCGATGCCGTCCGGAGAGTTGCCGGAGGTCTATTACGAGCGCATGGCACAGATTAAAGATTATTTTAAAAGGCAATAAATAACGGAGGAATCTCAACAATGCACAAGGTAGGAATCATCGGATACGGCGGAATGGGCAGCGGATGGCATCCGCAGCGGTTTGCCGACACCGGCAGAGCCGAGGCCGTCGCCGCTTACGACATCAATCCGGTGAAGCTGGAAAAGGCCAAGGAAAACGGGCTGATCGCCTGCAACAGCGCTGAAGAACTGCTGGCGATGCCCGATATTGACATCGTCGTCGTGGCGACCCCGAACAATTTCCATTGCAAATACTCCCTGATGGCGCTCGAGGCCGGAAAAAACGTGGTATGCGAAAAGCCGGTGATGATGAACGCGGCGGAGCTTGAAAAAGTGCTCGCCATGGCGAAAAAGACCGGTAAAATCTTTTCGGCGCACCAAAACCGACGTTTTGATCGCGATTATATCACCGTGAAAACCGCCATCGAGGAAGGTATGATCGGCAAGCCGTTTTATATCGAGAGCCGCGTGCAGGGCTGCCGGGGTATCCCGGGTGACTGGCGCTGCGTGGCCGAGGCCGGCGGCGGCATGATCTACGACTGGGGCATTCACCTGCTTGACCAGATTTTGTGGATGGAAAAATCCCCGCTCACTGAGGTATACTGCCACCTGCTCAAAGTCAAGTATGACGTTGACGACAACTTTAAGCTGCTGCTCAAATTCCAAAGCGGGCTTTCGGCATTGATTGAAATTGATACATATTGCTTCTTGCCGCTGCCGCGCTGGCATGTACAGGGCGACCACGGCACAATGATCGTTGACGACTGGAGTTGCGGCGGCAAGATTAAAAAGTCCAAAACGCTGGAGATGGTCTGGGAGGAAGGCGTGGTTTGGACCGAGGGCGGCCCGACCAAGACCATGGCGCCGAGACCCCGCGAGAGTGTCGAAGAACTGGCGTTGCCCGATGTCAAGACCGATGTGGTCGATTTTTCCCGCAACTTCCTTGATGCGGTCGAGGGCAAGTGCGAACAACTGGTTAAGCACGACGAGATGCTGCGCGTGATGAAAGTGATTGACGCGGCGTTCAAGTCGGGCAACGAAGGTGTTTGCGTAAAGTTTTAACAGCATGATTAAACCCGCGTTGGCTTTTGCTTGCGCGGGTTTTGCCTGAAACTGAAAGGATGAGAGTTCAATGCAAAAAGTCGACATCTTCACCGCACCGGTTTCGCTTCATGGTTTTGACGCTCTTGGTGTTAAAAACCTCTGGCGGCTGCCGCCTGATTTGCATGATCGAGTGAACCTCGGCATTGCCAGGTTAAGCAAGCACACTTCGGGAGGGCGCATCCGTTTTTGCACCGACAGTCGAAAATTGAGCGTCCGGGTGACTCTTTGCGTGGAGAACGTGTATCCGAATATGGCGCTTTCGGGTAGTTCCGGCACCGACCTCAGCGTCAACGGCAAAATCGTGCAGAATTGGAAACCCGATTTCGGCAAAAGCTTGTACGAGTTCGAATATAATACGAACGATGAGAAAAAAGAAATCTGCTTTTACTTGCCGCTTTATAGCGGGGTGGAAAAATTCGAGCTGTATGTCGATGATAACGCTTTTGTCGGTGCGCCAAAACCCTATACTTATCAAAAACCGGTGGTGTTTTACGGCTCCTCGATCACGCAGGGCGCATTCGCCTCAAGACCGGTAAACAGCTATACGGCCATGGTCTGCAAACTGCTTGACGCGGATTTCCGGAATCTCGGATTTGCCGGAAACGCGCTGGGTGAAGAAAACATGGCCGATTATATCGCAAATTTAGAGATGAGCGCGTTTGTACTCGATTATGACCACAACGCCTGGGTCGAACGGCTCGAAAAGACCCACGAGCGGTTTTTCAAACAGATTCGGTCGAAAAATCCGAATTTGCCGATCATTATGATGTCCCGACCCGATTTTGACCTTGATATTCCCGAAAGCATCCGCCGCCGCGAGATTATCAAGCGGACATATGACAACGCTGTTGAAAGCGGTGATAAGATGGTCGCATTTATAGACGGCGAGACCATTTACGGGAACGTGCTGCGCGAGCACTGTTCGACAGACAATGTTCACCCGACCGATCTCGGGTTTGAGCGCATGGCGATGGCGGTGCTGCCGGTGTTGAAAAAATTCCTGGGGTAATTCGGAATTAAGAATTCAGAGTTCAAATTATAAATCATATAAGGAAGGCCACAACTTGAAAAAGATCGACATCTTCACCGAACCGGTCTCACTTCACGGTTTTGACGCCGCGGGCGTTCAAAACCTTTGGCGGCTGCCGCTTCAGCTGCATGACAAGGTCAACATGGGAGTGACGCAGCTCAGCAAGCAAACCGCCGGCGGCCGGATCCGATTCTGCACCGACAGCAAAAAAGTGAGCTGCCGGGTGATGGTCACCGAGGAGTGTCTTCTTCCGCATATGCCGCTTTCGGGCAGCTCGGGCGTGGACTTGTTTGTCAACGGAAGGTTTGCGTTAAACTGGCGGCCGGATATCGGCAGAAAGATGTTCGAATTCGAATATGCGCTGGACGGACAGAAAAACGAGCTCTGCTTTTATCTGCCGTTATGTAACGGAGTCGCGGTTTTTGAGGTATATGTTGACGACGGAGCTTTCGTCGGCGCACCGAAGCCCTACACATTTACGAAGCCGGTGGTGTTTTACGGCTCCTCGATCACCCAAGGCCTCTGCGCTTCACGGCCCTCAAGCAACTATATTGCCGAGGTCTGCGGATTGGTCGATACCGATTTCCGCAATCTCGGTTTCTCCGCATCCGCGCTTGGGGAGGACAATATCTGCGAATACATCGCGAATCTCGACATGAGCGTATTCGTGATGGACTATGACCACAACGCTCCGACGCCCGAGCATTTGGAAGCGACCCACGAAAAATTTTTCAAGCATATTCGGGAGAAAAACCCGAAACTGCCGATCATCCTGATGACCCGGCCTAATTTCGACGCCGATATCCTCGACAGCATCCGGCGCCGCGAGATCGTGAAAAAAACTCATGACAAAGCCATTGCGAATGGTGACAATCTGGTCGCATTTTTGGATGGAGAAAAGTTTTTCGGTGAGGTGCTGCGTGACCGCTGCACGCCCGATAACATCCACCCCACCGATCTCGGGTTTGAGCGCATGGCGATGGCGGTGCTGCCGGTGTTGAAAAAATTCTTAGGGTAATTCAGAATTAAGAATTCAAAGTTCAAATTATAAATCACAAAGGAAGGTTTAGACATGAAAAAGGTCGACATTTTTTCCGCACCGGTGACACTGCACGGGTTTGACGATAAAGGCGTTAAAAATCTTTGGCGGCTGCCGCCCGATTTGTACGATCAGGTCAACCGGGGCGTGGCATTTAACAGCAGATGCGCCGCAGGAGGACGTATTCGTTTTTGCACCGACAGCGAACGGCTGAGCGTTCGGGTAGTGCTGCTTGAGCCGTGCATGCTGCCGCATATGCCGCTTTCGGGCAGTTCGGGTATCGATTTGTTTGCCAACGGGAAATTTGCGCAGAACTGGCGTCCCGAAGTCGGTAAGGCCGATTTTATATTCGACTACGCGCTAGACGGCAAGATGAATGAGATTTGTTTCTATCTGCCGCTTTATAACGGCGTAACCAGCTTTGAGCTCTATATCAGTGACGGCAAAACCGTTTGTTCGCCGAAGCCCTATACCCATCAGAAACCGGTGGTATTTTACGGCTCTTCGATTACGCAGGGAGCATGTGCTTCCCGTCCCTCAAGCAGTTATGTCTCAATGGTCTGTGAACTGCTGGATTCCGATTTTCGCAACCTCGGTTTTTCCGGAAGCGCATGCGGCGAAGACAACATCGGCGAATATATCGCGAATCTCGATATGAGCGTGTTTGTGCTCGATTATGACTACAACGCTCCGACGCCCGAACATCTGGAGGCGACGCACGAAAAGTTTTTCAAACGGGTACGGGCAAAGCAACCGAATCTGCCGATCATCATGATGACCCGTCCCAGCTTCGACGCCGATATCCCTGACAGCACCCGCCGCCGCACCATCATTAAAAAGACCTATGACAACGCTGTGGCGAACGGCGACAAATTTGTGGCGTTTTTGGACGGCGAGAAGTATTACGGCGATGTACTGCGCGGACATTGCTCGCCCGACAACTGCCACCCGACCGACCTCGGATTTGAGCGCATGGCAATGGCGGTATATCCGGTGCTGAAGAAGTTTTTGGGGTAAATTAAAGTTCAAAATTTTGGAATTCAGAATTCAAAAAAGAATTAGATTGTTACTATTCACTGCGAACTGCCCGCCCGCATTGTTGAGATTGCAATGCGGGCGTGTTTATGTTATAATTTTGTCGTATTTCCACCTTTTTGAAAGGATTTATCTTATGCCGATCTGCATTCCGCTCGATTTACCCGCGCGCGAGATACTCGAAAACGAAAATATTTTCGTCATGGACCGTGAAACCGCCTCGGCACAGGACATCCGTCCGCTGCGGGCGGCGATTGTCAACTTGATGCCGACCAAAATTGCCACCGAGACCCAACTGCTTCGGCTGTTGGGCAATTCCCCGTTGCAGATAGAAGTCGACTTCTTGCAGACGGCCAGTTACACCCCCAAAAACACCCCGGTTGAGCACTTGGAGCGGTTTTACACCACGTTTGATGCGGTGAAAGATAAATTTTATGACATGCTGATCATCACTGGCGCGCCCGTCGAGACGCTGCCGTTTGAGGAAGTCGCTTATTGGAAAGAGTTCTGCGACATCGTCAAATGGGGCAAGACGCATGTCTATTCAACGCTGTATATCTGTTGGGCGGCGCAGGCGGGGCTGCATCACCTGTTCGGCATCAATAAAAGGCCGCTGTCCGAGAAACAGTTCGGCGTCTTTGAGAGCAGTCCGCTGAAATTGAATCACCCGCTGCTGCGCGGCTTTAATGACACGTTCTATATCCCGCATTCGCACCACACCGAAGTGGCGGTCGAGGACATTCTGGCCGAGAAAAAGGTCGAGTTGCTTGCGGTCTCAAAACTCGCAGGAGCCGATATTGCCGCGACCTCCGGCTGCCGCAACGTGTTTGTGTTCGGGCACATGGAATACGACACCGAAACACTCAAAAGCGAATATGTGCGCGACCTCACAGCGGGAAAACCCATCGAGATTCCGGTCAATTATTTCACCGACGACGACCCCGACAAAGCGCCTGTCAACCGCTGGCGCGGGCATGCGAATTTGTTTTTTGCCAACTGGATCAACACGGTCTATCAGGGGACGCTGTATGATTTGAGCAAAGGGTTTTAACGAAAAATAATAGGTAATAGTGAATAGTGAATAAATGTGATGTTTTGCTACACAAAATGAATTAATATAAACAACCTCGTCTGCTTTGACTTCTCCTTTTCCACCTCTACATCTATAGAAATATAAAATCCGTTCTACTTATACAATTTTGTTTATTATATTACAGAAGGGGTTTTTGCAATGACAGGTAAAAGGATTGTTTCAGTGCTTTTAGTGCTTGTGCTTGTATTTGGCTTGTGTGCATGTGCAAAGCCAAATATGGAGGCAGGTAATAACTGGTTTGAGGACAGCTTGCCTGTAAATACCGCTTTAACACGGGATGCTCTTTCGAAAAAACCCTTAGTTTCAATTAACGACGATTATGATGATGTAATA
>CAZTDA010000144.1:0-5873 GCA_964612155.1 uncultured Eubacteriales bacterium
GTCCTCCTTGTCAAGGTTTTTCTCAAAAAGGTCAAAGGAAAACAATTAACGATGAGAGAAATTTTCTTTTCAAATATTTTTATCAAGTAGTAAAGTTAGTTAAGCCAAAATATTTTTTAATGGAAAATGTGCCAAATCTTATAACTACAGAAAGCGGGTATTTTAAAAAGGAAATTATTAACCTTTTTAATGATATAGGTTATTCCATGAGTGCTGATATTCTAAATGCTGTAGATTTTGGAGTACCGCAGAATAGGAAGAGAACCTTTATTTTGGGTAAATTAGGAGACAAAAAACTACATCTACCAAAGCCAGTAAAAAAAAGTGTAACAATATGGGATGCAATTAGTGATCTTTCTTTTTTAGAATCAGGACAGGGCGAAGAAGTACAAGAATATAGGTGTATACCTCAAAGTGAATATCAAACCATATTGCGAGGTAAAAATAGCCTATTATACAATCATGTTTCAACAAAACACTCCGAACTTGCGATAAAGAGAATGATGTTAATACCTCCGGAAAGCGGAAAAGAAGTACTACCAAAGGAACACCTTACCAAATCTATATATAGTGGAACATGGACTCGTATGATAAAAGAAGAGGTATCCGTTACAATAACAACAAGATTTGATACACCATCATCGGGCAAATTTATGCATCCATATTTAAACAGAGCGATAACAGTTCGTGAAGCGGCTCGTATACAATCGTTTCCAGATCACTTCCGTTTTTATGGTAACAAATGCTCTCAAATGAAACAAGTAGGGAACGCAGTCCCGCCTTTGTTAGCAAAAGCGGTAGCGGATGTAATTATGAATGATATAATGACGAACGATTATTAATTAAAGTATTTAGTTATATTAACATAAATAAAAGCCCCCGACAGACACTGCCGAGGGTTTTTGTGGCTTTGAGATTAGTTGTCGGTGTCGGGAGAGGACAGATCCTCGTTTAAATCGATGTCAAACGAATCCTCGTCACTCCAGTCGGGGATATAGGAGTCGCCTTCGGTGGTGTTGAGTTTTGCGGAGAAATCCCGAATTACTTTTGCCATCAGGGCGATGATTCCGATCGCGGCCAAAAGCGCTGCGACAAGGCCGAAAACCAGACCGGAACGATTCTTATCTTTCATGAACAAGCCCTCCTTTATACAAAGAGTATTTTACCACAGTATTGCCATAAATACAAGCGTTTTTGCAAAAAGTGCAATTTCTTTCGAAAATATTTTTTGGACAGGCAAGGGGGAATTCTGTAGGGGCGGGTTTCCATGCCCGCCCGTCAGCGGTTTCCGTGCCCGCCCGTCAAAAAAGACATAATTCATTATCCGGGGCAGCATGCCGCCCTGAGGAGCGGCATGGAAACCGCCTTTACGTTTGGGGCGGCGTGGAAACCGTCCCCTACGTTCGGGAGCAGTATGGAAATCGGCCCCTGCGTTCGGGGCGTCATGCCGCACTGAGGGGCAGCGTGGAAACCGCCCCCTACATAAGGATATATTTATGCAAAGAAAACGTGTTCGACAAAAATTTTGACGCCGATGCCGATCAGGATGAAACCGCCGAGAAGGCGCGCACAAAAACAAATGCGTTTGCCGAGCAGCTTTCCGCCGAATGCGCCCGCAAGCGAGAGGGCAAAAGTCACGACGCCGATGGTGAGCACGGTGAGGGGGATATTGTCGGTCATGGCGGCGAGTCCGATGCCGACGACTAAGGCATCAATCGCCGTCGCAATCGCTTGCAGCAGAATGATTTTTGCCGACAATCTGATCTCGCAGGAGTCGGGATTTTTTTTGGCGTCAACCAACATTTTGATGCCGAGCGCGGCAAGCAGCACCAATGCGATCCAATGGTCGATGCTGCTGATGAGATTATAAAATGCCGTTCCGAGCAGCAGGCCGATGAGCGGAAAAACCATCTGAGCCACGCCGAACGAGCCGGCCATCGCAAAATTTTGTTTGTTAGACGGCTTTGCGGTGAGTCCGTTTAAAATCGAAACTGCAAACGCATCCATTGCAAGACCGACAGCCAATAAAAGCACTTCCCAATAACGCAAGACAAAACCTCCAAAAAGCATGTCTGAATATTGTATCATAAGCACCTTATTTTGTGCAAGTACTCCTGAGCCGTGCGCGTCATATACTGTGGCAAACCGACTCGGGGGAAGCCCATTTTCCCCTGTGAAAGGATTATGTCATGATGAAAAAACAACTTTGCGGAATCATCCTGTCCTCTGTGACCTATGCGCTCAGAGCCAAGGAGATTCTTTTACGATATCATATCAAAGCCCTGTGCGAAAAACTGCCCTCCAGCGTCACCGGCTGCGGGTGTGGATACGGGCTGCGCGTCTACGGCGACGAGCAAACCGCTCGTTCGCTGTTGGAAGGCGAAAATATTCAGGTGAAGGGAACTTACCAGCCCCGGGAGGGGTACGGCGAGCCGTGCGATTAACCCGATTACAGCCGTAAAGACCGGCAAAGAGGAGTTACTTACGATATGATCTATCTTGATAATGCGGCCACGACGTATCCCAAGCCCTACTGCGTGGTCAACGCCGTGCGTGAGTCGTTTTTGCAATACGGGGCGAATCCCGGACGCGGCGGTTATTCCATGTCGCTTCGTACCGCCGAAAAAGTTTATCGGGTTCGGGAGGGGCTGGCGCGGATGTTTCGCTGCGGCGCGCCCGAGCGAGTGGTATTTACCCAAAACTGCACCCACGCCATCAATTTGGCGTTAAAATGCTTTTTGCCGCGCGGCGCGCACATTGTGGTCTCCGACCGCGAGCACAACTCGGTGATGCGTCCGTTAGAGGCCATGGCTGCCGAGGGGCTGATTAGCTACAGTGTGGCGAACATCGGGCGGGATGTGACAAACACCGCTGCGTATTTTGCGCGAAAAATCACCCAAAACACCGCCGCGCTGCTATGCGTGCATACCTCCAACGTCGACGGCCAGGTGATGCCGATTTCCGAACTGGGCCGGCTGGCCGCCAAGTTCGGCATGTTGTTTATCGTGGACGCGGCGCAGGCCGCCGGAAGCGCCGCCATTGACATGGCGGCAGACGGAATTGACCTGTTGTGCGTGCCGGGACACAAGGGGCTTTACGGGCCGTCCGGCAGCGGCGCGTTGCTGGTGCGGGAGCGCTCCCCGCTGCGGTCGCTGATGGAGGGCGGCACCGGCAGTGAATCGATGTTAAAAAAGCAGCCCTCCATGCTGCCCGAAGCGTTGGAGAGCGGCACACTGCCGGTGAGCGCGATTGTCGGGCTGGGCGAGGGGGTTCGGTTTGTCAACGAACTTGGCGCCGCCAACATCGGGGAACACGAGCGACAGCTGCGCGAGGCGCTTATTGAAAAGACCGAGGATCTGCCGGGTCTTTGCATCTATGAGCCGACAAAGGCCTCCGGCATCTATTTGTTTAATTTTGACGGAAAGTGCTGCGAAGAGACGGCGGCAGAACTTGAAAAAGAGGAGATCGCCGTGCGCGCGGGGCTGCACTGTGCGCCGAGTGCGCATGAGGTGCTCGGTACGCTGCCCGACGGTGCGGTGCGCATCAGCTTCGGCATTTTTAACGACTGCGAACAGGTTGAAAAAGTCGCCTCCGCGTTGTGGAAAATTTCAAAGCGTCTTTGAAAAGAGGGTAAAAAGTAATAAGTATCATGTAAAGCCGATAATACTATTCGTATGAAATTGTTCAAAGAGTTTACCATAATCGATGTGGAAAACTTTTTGAAAGTTTTGAAAGTTAATGGCGCAATGACGGTACGATGCGGGTTTTCGCAACTTTGTCACAATTATGTTAACAAGGAAAATAATTATGTAAACCAATGTATAATACAAAGCGGAGAAAGTACAAAAAATGGCTTTGTTATGCGGTTCTTATATAAGCGATTATACAGAGAATTCAACGCTGTAAATGCAGAGATTACCAAAAACGGCATAAGAAAGCCAAAAAACTTTCCACATAGGCATGTGGAAAGTTTTTAATATTCATGAAATGGTAACTTTTATACATCGAATCGTGTCGAAAACGGCTGTCGTGTTATGTCACTTTTTAAAGGTTTCTTTACACGGACTTTTCCCATGTAAGAACTCCCCGACCCGTTCGAGCACATCCGCGCAGGTGCCGAAGTTTTTATCCGCGCCCGTGACCCGATAATCAAACCGGCTGACATAGAACTTGGCTTCGTCGGCAAGTTTGTCGAGGTTTCTTTTGACGTTTTGATACATCGCCTCGCTCATGTCGCGGTAGGTGTTGTTATCGAGTTCCTTTTCGCAGGCGGCGAGTTGACGGGCGTAATGGTGCATGCAGAGGTTGCCCTTTTTTGAAAACAACTCGCGAAAGTCCTCGCGCTTTTTCCAAAGTACCGCGACGCCCTCTTCAAACAAGTCCATGTGACATGTCATGCGGCGGCAGATATAGCAGTCGCCGTCCAACTCGGTCAGCTTGCAGCCCAAAGACCCCTTGCCCTTTTTGGGATTGTTTTTTTCGAGATAAACATTCTGAATCTCGCGCAGGTGGCTTTCGAGCATCACTGCGACCGAGAAGCGGCTGCGGGCGTTGACGAGCTTGGCGTAATGATCGGCGCAAAAACCGCGTGCGTCGGTCTCCATGCGGATGCACTCGATCATCATGTTGCCGTCGAGCAGCCGGTCGACCTCATAGGCATCGGCCTCGCGCTCGAAGCTGCAATGAGGGCAGCCCTTGGCCTCCTCATAATGACGGACGATGACCGCAGTATCGACAGTTTCCTTAGGCATACTATTCCGCCTTTACGGGGAAGAGCTTTTGCAGAATCCAGGTCATCAGAATGATGATGCCGATGATGCAGAAGATGCCGAGCATCCCGAGCCCCATGACGCGAAGGGATTGGCTGAAGTTATGGGCGGCATTGATGGGTTGCGTGGCATTTTGCGAAACAGTTTCAATGCTTTGAATGACGCTCTGCGTGACAGTTTGTGCAATTAAAAAGCTGAGCATATATTCTTACCTTCTTTCCTTACCCTACATTACAGGCCCAAGCTGCTGACCAGTTTGATGATCAGACCGCCGGCGATGACCGAGGCGATCTGGCCGGAGGCGTTTGCACCCGCGGCGTGCATCAGCAAAAAGTTCTGCGGGTCTTCTTTGAGGCCCATCTTATGGATGACACGGGACGACATCGGGAAAGCCGAGATGCCTGCAGCACCGATCATCGGGTTGACTTTGTTTTTCATAAACAGGTTCAGGAATTTGGCGAAGAACACGCCAGCGGCGGTGTCAAAGATGAACGCGCAAAGTCCCAAGCCCATAATGAGCAACGTCTTCCATTCCAAGAAGGCCTCCGCCTGCATCTTGAACGCGATGGTGATGCCGAGCAGGAGGGTGATGATGTTGGCGAAGTCCTTTTGTGCGGTGTCGGACAGTGAGCCCAGCACGCCGCATTCACGGATCAGGTTGCCGAACATCAAAAAGCCGACGAGCGCGACCGAGGTCGGGGCGATGATGCCCGCGACGATGGTGACGGCGATCGGGAAGATGATGCGGACGGCCTTGGAGACCGATTTCTTTTCATAGTGCATGCGGATCATACGCTCTTTGCGGGTGGTGCAAAGGCGGATGACAGGCGGTTGTATAATTGGTACCAGAGCCATATACGAATAAGCCGCGACCATGATCGGGCCTGTGAACTGCGATTTAAAGTATTGCGCTACATAGATGGAGGTGGGGCCGTCCGCCGCGCCGATGATGCCAATGGCGGCGGCGTCTTTGATCGGGAAGAACAGCGAGGCGACCGCCAGCGTGGCGAAAATGCCGAACTGGGCTGCGCCGCCGAATAAAAACAATTTGGGGTTGGACAGCAGCGGGCCGAAGTCCATCATCGCGCCGATGCCGATAAACAG
>CAZTDA010000145.1:0-5865 GCA_964612155.1 uncultured Eubacteriales bacterium
GTTCCATGGTGTTCACTTAAAAGTCATTATTGGCGACCGGTTGGAAGCCTTCAGCGGTATGATCGCCGAAACTGCGCAGAACCACAAAGAGCGGACCGGAGGCGTAGCCGTGGGCAATGCGCACGGATTGCTGAGGTGTTACGATAAGCGTGATATAGGTATAGGTGGCGGCGGTTAAGGTGCCGTCCTCGGACTTGGCCGAAACGGTCTTCTTATCAAGCGCAACGACCTTGACATCCTGAACAATCACAAGTGTGGTGGTAGATTCCTTACTGTAATCGGTGGTTGTGGTGCTCATGACATCCACATAATCCCCGGTCTTGATAAAGCCGGCGATACCGGTGACTTCATCGACGGAAATGGTGATGGCGCGCATGCCTTTGGGTACAATATATGATAATGCGCTTTCCTCGGTATTGAGTTTTGCGGTGAGAATTTGTTCTCCCGTTATAATGGCACCGTCGGTGGTCTTGCCGACCACTTCGGCGACATCGCGAGCCGCTTTGGGATGAGCGGCGCCTTTCGGCACATTGGTGATGGTCAGCATGGTGCCGTCGATGGTGGTGTAGGCGGGAATGTCTCTGACCGCCGTTACAACCGCTTCGGTTTCGATGGTCGGGCCGCTCGATGACTCTAAATTGCCGAGATATAAAAACAGCAGAGTACCGGATAAAACGGCCAAAACGATCGCGATAATATATACTTTCTTCATAATTTACATTTATCCCCCGTTTTAATCAAATCATTCAATCGTTTCTAATCTACAAGTTTGATGGAAGTTGTTTGAGGCAGGAAGGGAAAATCCTGAGTTGATTCACCCATAATCAGGTTGGCCGGAATGCCGCTGACTTTTTTACCGACGATGCTGCCGTAGAAAGTGAGCGTGTTTCCTGCCAATGAAACCGTACCTTTCGGCGCATAAACAATA
The DNA here is from genome assembly GCA_964612155.1 of uncultured Eubacteriales bacterium. Classification (GTDB taxonomy): domain Bacteria; phylum Bacillota; class Clostridia; order Oscillospirales; family JAKOTC01; genus DAOPZJ01. The sequence goes on from CAZTDA010000145.1 coordinate 929, forward strand.
CCGGTGGCGGTGGTTCCGGCTGAAGTGAGGTCAATGTTACCGTCAGATGAATAGATACAGATCGGAGCACTTGCCTGAACGGAGACGCCGCCTCCGCGAAAATTGATATCATTTTTAGCCATGATGCTGCCTTTAACCGTTGCGGTGTTATTAAAATTAATTGTTCCGTTAACAAACAAGTTGCCGTTGATTTTGACACCCGATCCGTTTACCGTGAGATTACCGTTGATATAGACATCTCCGTTCATCTCAACGCCGTTGCTGATGTTGACATCGCCTGTGATGTATTTGCTGCCGGTCCAGGTCTGGAACCACCACGGTGAGTTATAAGTGGAAGCATTGGCGTATTCGTCATAAGTGTCCGGCATAATAAAGTCGACCGCTTCGGTAAAATCGGGCATTTCTATCACTTGAGCAGGGAACACAGTACCGCCCACCGTAGTGGTCCACTCATTGATATACAAACTCTTGATAGCTTCAACCATACCGGTGACTGTTCCGTGTCCGGGACTGATGGAGATACTGCCATTGACATGAACACTGCCATTGATCGTGAACTGGCCACCCATGTTGTATTTATAAGCAGTGTCGCCCACAAAGATCCGGTAATCAAAAACCCCACCGGCTCCGCTGCCGACTTTTGCTGCCGCTGCTTTTCGGTTGATGGTCCACTCATTGATTCCGAGCGCTCCGAGAAACAAGGTTTTCACTTGTTTCGAGGAGGATACCGTAATTTTTGAATTGGAGTTGGAAAAGCTGATGACTACGTCAGATGCAGTAAAACCGTTACGCTGAACGCAGTCGATTGCCGCTGAGGTTGCGGTTGCCGTATTCGGCAAGCCGTTTGCTCCGGCGAGTGCCCCGGCATCTAACGCCGCTTGCAGTTTGGATGTTTGGAGATATGCCGTGCCGAGATCCACAGCCATAGCGGTGAACGCCAACAGGACGGTCATTGCAAAGACAGCGATCCAAGGGGACGCACCTTTTTCTTGTGTAAAAAAACTTTTTAAACGTGCAAACATCGCTTTTCCTCCCTTCCGGTCATTCGACCTTCATGGTCGTGGCGGATACGAGTTGTTTTTGGTTGTTTTTAAATACCATATACCCTACCGGTGTGATGGCAGGGATCGTGGTTTTAACCGTGACAGTCACGAATCCGCTCTTTTTGGTGGCATCGGTAAAGGTTACCGTGACGGTTTTGGTGGATGTGATTGCGCTTTGACCGACGATCGCAGTCACCTGACTGACCACTGTGCTTTCACTTGCGTGAATCGCCGCATAACGCGCACCTTCGCGAGAGTCGTTTTGAATGGTCAACTGTGTGCCGAAGGCGATGCCGAATTCGATGATACCGCATAAAAGGAGCAGCAGGAGCGGCGTGATCAACGCCATTTCGACCATCGACTGACCACTTTCGCGACGCTTTATTCTGTTGAGGAGAAAACGTTTTTTCATGTCACTGCTGCACCTCCGTATGCTTTTAATTTGGCTTTGCGCGGAGCGGTTTTCCGCTCCGCGCTTATGTTCTTCTTCTTACGCCAGAGAAGCAGCGCTGTTGAGCTTGCCGCCCGCTTTGTTGAAGATGTTGCCGATGCTGCCGCTGAGAGCGACGATGGCTGCGATGACTGCGACTGCGACGAGCGCGATAATGAGACCGTATTCGACCATACCCTGACCGTTTTCATCGTTAAAGAATCTGTTTAACATTTTCCTTTACCTCCATTTTTTATTATGTTTCTCGGCATCGCTTGAAATTTCGGCTGCCGTTGGTCCGGATACGTTATCCGGAATGGTCAAAGATGATGATGTACCGAGGGCTGTGTTTTTTTATCTCACTCACCCCTTTACAAAGTACAAGGATACCGATATGAGCGCTGCGGCGAGGAACGGACCCATCGGAACCAGTGTCTTAAGCCGCTGAACCAAGGGGATCCGGTATTGAACCGCGACGTAGAGGAGAACTAAAACGCCCATCATTGTGACTGCATATAAACTGCCCATCAGTCCGAGACAGAAACCCATTGCGGCGGCGAGTTTGATATCGCCCGCGCCGACTTTTTTGGATAACAGCGCCGGAAGCAGGAAGAGCACAAAGCAAGCGGCGAATCCGCCGAGCGAGGAGAGCCAGTTGATCCCGGTGACGCCCGCTGCGCCAAAGCCGATTGAGAGAGCCAAAAGACCGAAAACCAACTCGTTGGGAATGATGCGGTGTCGAGCGTCGATACAGCTGACTGAGCCGCAAACAAACAACACCAGAAATAAGTAAAGAGTTTCCCAGGTCAGGCCGGCTCGCCATCCGATGGCGGCTCCGAACAGACCCATAATGATCGGGAGAACGATATGCTCCGCCTTGCCTTCTTTAGGTTCAAGACCGCGATTTTTTAAAATCCATCTGTTTAACAACAGAACCGGATAAGCCAATGCAGCACCGAGCAATGCGCAGCAGGCGATTGTAATAACAGTTTGGAGCATATCGTTTCACCTCTTTTTTAAGCGTTCGGGGAGGAAGATCCGAACCGCTTTAATTTTGAATGAACAGGGAACTCAAGAGTTCGGGATGGGGGCCTCCGGTTGGAAGGAACGAAGCCAGCGCATTTGATCATATGTTCGTTCTAAAATGTTCATGGCTTCGTCGCGCCGTACAAACCGGGAAGTGATGTTTTTATAGGAGAACGGATAATCTGTGATGTAATAAAACGACAGATCGATTAAAAAGTCCTCACAGAGTTTCTTTCCCGATTCGAAGCGTTTCTTGTCTGCCTCTTCGGCATAAACCATATTAGCAGTGAGCTTTGAAAACAAAAAGTTAATATTGTGGGTTTTAGGAGCTTCGCAATCGTTGTGATAAACATACATGCCTTTTAGCTGGCGCTCGATGGCGGTTTGGCATAAACTCACGACATAGACCCATCGTTCGCTTTTTACCAACGGCTCGATGGTCTCGAGATCGTAGTTGGCCAGCATCATCCAATAGCCGTATTTTTCAAGTTTGTTCATAATCTCTCTTCCTTTCGTGCAAACAGGGCATTGATTTCGGTCTTCGACGCACTTGCTTCTTATTTGGTATTTTTACTGCGCTGCCGGGTTTGCCGCTGCGCGAGAGCCGGGGTGAAAAATCCTCGGAAAGAAGTTGAATGCCGGTGCCGGGCAAAATCTCATCTGTCTTAATGTGGACGAATGTGTTCCACGGTCAGAGATTTGTTTGCCGGCATCGGCGTACGGTTGGATTGAGACGGTCAGTTGATTATCCCATAACGGCAAATGGACCGTTGAAGGATGTACTTTCCGTTATTTAATTTGTCCCCCGTAGCGACAGCGCCGGATAATTTCCTATGCTGTCAGTTCAATGCCGTGATCTGCAATCTCTTCGATGATTCCGCACGGGTCGTCAAGTTCATCAAGCGTAAACGCCTGGACTTGTATTTCTTTTTTCGGATCCGTGCAGATCTTGACCAGTTTTCTGTATTCGTCCAGGAGGCAGCTCTTTTTGACATCAAAGAAAACCGCAATGTCAATGTCGCTTTGTTCGTTTGCCGTGCCTTTTGCATAAGAGCCGAAGAGCACGATCTTTGCCACGCCTTCCAGGTGTCTCATTTGTTCGATGCACCGCGATACCAACGTTCTCTCGATTGAGGGCAGAAAGTCGGGTGCGCTCATAACTGGTTCCTCTCTGATTTTGGTTTTGTTTTTTTGAATACCGGTGAAATCTGTACCGGTTCCTCCGATCTGTAATTTCTTCCACGTTTATAAAATAAAAAATAAAAAGCAACTGAGCATCTTTAGATGCCAAGTTGCTGTCGCTCACGATTATCCCGGGAATGATCCCAGAACTTCTATTGAGTTACGGCAACTGGCTGCCATCGGTTTTCACCCTTAGGCCCTTTAGCTTAGCGTCGCCCGCTTTCGCGGGGTTTGCCCTTTACGTGGGGACAGAATCGCCTGTCCGCCATCAATATTAAACACTCTGTCGAGATTTGTCAAGCGGCAAACTAAAAAAATGTTTCACAAACATTTCCATCGGAATTTGTAGAAAATGCACAAATATGGCCAAAAAAGGATTTTTTATTGGAAAAAATGTTTGATTTGTTACCCGTAATTTGAGAGATTTTTCAATTGCTTTGTGCTATAATTAACTTAACGAATTCCATGACGGGCATTGATTGATCGGAATAGGAAGTTCGGAAAGGAACGAAAATGGAACTAAAACCAATGATCATCGAAGTTGATGAGGTTTGTTCGACCAATGATGAGTTAAAAAAAATGGCGGCGGCAGGTGAACCGGAAGGCACTGTTTTGATTGCCAAAAAGCAGAGCGCAGGTCGGGGACGCAGCGGGCGGCAGTTTTTTTCACCCGAGGGGGGGATCTATATGAGCATTTTACTCCGCCCCGAAACATCCGGTTTTGACACCACGACGGCGACTGCTGCGGCAGCGGTTGCGGTGGCGAAATCGATTGGAAAACGCGCCGGAATTAAATGGGTCAACGATATTTTGATCAACGAAAAAAAGGTTTGCGGCATTTTGGCGGAATCAGTTTTTGGTTCAAGTGCAAAGCCGGAATATGCGGTGGTAGGCATCGGCATCAACTGTTATGCGCCGTCGGGGGGATTTCCGGAGGAGATTAAAGACATCGCGGGGGCTGTGTTTTTGCAGGGTGAAGGTGACCCGATACGGCTTCGGCAAGCCGTTCTCGATCAATTTTTTGAACTTACAGACGCGGGAAAAACAAAGATTGCGCGGGAATATCGGGAGCGCTGTGTGACAATGGGCAAGCGGATTGAATTTCAACGCGGCAATGAACTGATTGTGGGCACCGCAGTAGCAATCGGAGACGACTTCAAACTGCTGCTGCGCACCGACGCGGGCAAGGTGATTTGGGTGTGCTCGGGGGAGATACAGACACAGTCACATTGATTATATAGTAAAGCCACTTACCC
>CAZTDA010000146.1:0-5856 GCA_964612155.1 uncultured Eubacteriales bacterium
CTGCCGTTGAAGTGGAGGAGTCAATTGCAAGAATTCTCATGCTTTATTTATCATCCTCCGTAAATGGAATAAATTCAAAAATCCGCTCGTCGGGCGTTGTGCCCTGCGAAATTTTGATTTTATAGGACGGCGGCGGGATCAAATCGATAATATTTTCGCTCCACTCGATCAGCGTCACCGAATCCGGCTGACCGGCGACGTCGAAATAACCGGTGGAATAAAGGCCGTCGAAATCGTTGATGCGGTACATATCAAAATGATTGACAACGAGCCGCCCTTCATACCGATTCATAATCACAAAAGTCGGGCTGGTGACCGTCTCGGGGCATCCGAGCGCAATCGCAAGCGCCGAGGTGAAGGTGGTTTTGCCGCTGCCGAGATCGCCGAAAAAGGCAATGATCTCATCGCCGCGCAGTTCATCGGCAAATTTTTGCGCCAGCGCCTCGGTCTCTTTTTGATTATTCGCGACGAATTTTCCGCGCAACCCCTCACCTGCTTTCGATGAAATTTTACCATAGTTTATTCATATTTGTCAATGTAAAACGCCCGCCCCGAATGGGAGCGGGCGAAATTTACAATTGAGAAAATTATCGGCTGATAACTGTTTTTTAAACATTGTTCTGCATTTAGGACTCGCCGTAAAGTTCCTGCCGCACCTGATTGTATACCTTCTGATCCAGTAAAAACGGCGCATTGTCGAACACATCCGCAGGAACATTGAAATATCGGACGAAATTGACAATGTTATAATCCTCCCGCTTTTCAAGGTCTTCCGCCCATTTATTAATTTGGCGGACACCGACATAATTCTGCAGAACAGCCGGAATGGAATAGTACCACGGATTTTCTATATCCATGGCATCGGCAATCTCTATTTCGTTAAAGATCAATCCATATTGCCCCGAAGTTTTAGTGAGCACATCGATCGGTTGTGTTAGCTTGATGTTATCAACACCGAAGAGAATATTCATAACTTCCTTCATTTTACTTTCGGTATAATACGCCTTATCTCCCATTCCGGCTAATATTTCATTTTCCTTATACATTATAGACAGTATTTCTTCACGGGTAAGATTGAATCTCTTGCAAAACATGATGAAGAATTTATCTCCACTCGGTTCTTTGGCATTTTCCACCTCTTTGACAAAAGCGTTAAAATTCCTTCCACCTACATAATCAATGAAAGTGCCGCTGATAATAGTCCAGAAAGAGCTTTCTCCTTCGGATGATTTGCTCGTATTGCTGCTTATTTCAACGTTTGACGAGGGCGAAATTTCAGATAATTCATTACTTGCCGTCATTGATGTTTCGGTTGCTGCCGATGGCGAATAACTTGTTACTGATAATATATCACTTTTAGCCGAAAGAGGTTTTTCCGATTCAACTGTTCTTATGCCGCAACCGCAAAGCACAAAAACAAATGTTAATAATAACAATACAACTCGTTTTATGATGATTCCCCCCCTTGAACACTTCTGGTTTTGTTAAATTTTAACACACCAAGAATATGTTTGTCAACACAAGGCGCAAAAGCATTGCTTTTCCAATATACTATGACAGCCCCCATATTTTTTCCGGTAAAGGTATAACACGCCAAAAGCACGGCAAAAATAGTTGTGTGATAAGCGTCAAACTGATGCACTTGTCCGGAAGACAATCCTGTTGGGAGCGTGAAATTCAATGAGCGTCAAAAGAGGGGACATTTACTACGCCGATCTGAGCCCGGTTGTGGGATCGGAACAAGGCGGAATCCGTCCGGTGTTGATTGTACAAAACGACGTCGGAAACCGATTCTCCCCCACCGTCATCGCGGCAGCGATTACCAGTCAGCGCACAAAGGCCAAATTACCTACGCACATCGAGTTGGACGCCGAGGACTGCGGACTTTCAAAAAATTCGATTATCTTGTTGGAGCAGATCCGCACCATCGACAAACAGCGACTGCGCGAACGTATGGGCCGATTGAACGACTTCTCAATGCAAAAAGTCGACCACGCGCTGAGCATCAGCTTCGGGCTCGCCGAAGCTCAGGAGACCGACGACCGTCTGAACGGCGTAGCGTTATAACAAATGGGGCCTGACAATCAACTTTTGTTGCTTGCTGGCCCCATTTTTAATTGTTATATTTGCGACGGATGCTTTTTGAAAAAGTCCACTCTCGGTTCCAGGAACAAGAACTGATGACCGGGCTCGACGAAATAGTCCAGCGGCTCAAAAATATGCTGCCAGTCCCAGACGGTTTCATCCACTCGCAGATAGTCACGCAGCATATCGCAGCCGGACGGCGCAATGGGATGCAGCAATGCGGTCATCACCCGCACGATATGAAACGAATCAATTAAAAGCTGATCAATTTCCGCCGGGTTTTCGCTCTTGCAGCGCACCGACCAATCCTTGTTCGCGTCGCGCACATACAGATTTAACAGCTCGAAAATTTTATCGAAGCTGAGCTCGGACATAAACTTTTCATACTGCAAAATGACCTCATCGGATTTCTGCTTGACTTCTGCGCCGACAGTGCCCGTGGGATATTTGCCCTCGTCATATTTTTGAATCGTATAAAAGCAGGAACGCACCAAACGGTTAAACACATTGGTGAGCAGATTCCCTTCGTTCAACACGGTGTCATAACCCTCTCGGTCGGGGAACAAAAGCGGCTGCGGCTCAAATCCGATGCTGCGATCGGCCAAACTCGCGTTTAAAAAATGCATGCGCAATTGCTCGGAGGTGTAATAGTCCAATAGCTGCGACGCTTTAGGGGGCTTGATCTCCCCGCTGCTCGAGGCCTTGTTTTTGCCGTATAGCAGGTGGTGGTTCGGCACAATGACCGGCAAGCGGAGCGTATTCCCGAGCAGATAAAACAGGATGATTTCGGCGATGCCGTAAAAATAGATGTTGTCTTCGCCGATGAACTGATAAACCTGCGCATCGTCGGACTTCCACCATTTTTCCCATTCCCTGCCCTCGATGCCGTCTCCGAGCACCGCCTTGGTGAACGAAATCGGCGCCCAAAGGGACTCCGGCCATACCCAGAAGGTCAGATTCGAGGTTTCTTTGACATCGGGAACCGGCACGCCCCATTTGACGTTGCCCGAGAGGCGGAACGGAACGAGGGTCTTTCCGGTGCGAAACCGAATACCGTTTGCGGCCAACACTGCGACGGCTTTGTCTCTGCATTCCAAATTCTCGACAACCAAAGCGACGGAGGCCTTTTGCTCATCTTCGGGCAGCTCAAAGGGCGGCATACCCTCCAGTGATTTGACCTGCTCGATCAGTTCTTTTTTGATATAAATGCAGGGCTTTTTCAAAAACTCCTGAATGACATCGGTCAAGACCTTGCGGCTGCAGGGCATTTTAGACCAATCCTCTACCGCTTTTTCCATCACTTCTTGATAGGCGGGCAGATCGATGAACCAGTTGCTGACCGGAACCTGCACCGGAGGTTTATTCGATAAAATGCTGATGGGAGCAATCAGCTCAGAAGGGCTGTACTGATGCCCCAGAGAACACTCGTCGGCATAGGCGATTTCGGATTTGCAACCCTGGATCGGGCAGCGACCGGTGACCTGTCTGCCGTTTAAGAACACCTGTTTTTCTTCATCGAAAAATTGAAGTGTTGACTCTAACTTCAGATTGTTTTCTTTGTATAACTGATTAAAGATCTCAGCGGATAGCGCGGTGTGGATTCTGCCTCCTTCACCGAGCGCCGACGCGCCGAAAAGATTCAAAGAGATCTGATAATCGGACAGGGTCTGCGCTTGGTTGTCGTGATTCTTAGCGACATAATCCTCAATGGTACCCTCAAACCCGTTGGCTTTTTCCGTCTCGTATCCGATTTCGATTCCCGCACCGTAGCAGTCCGTACCCGAGACAAAGACCACGTTTTCCGCGCCGAGCCGATCTCTTAAAAAGCGCGCAAACACATCGGCTTGCACGAACACGCCGCCTACATGACCGAAGTGCAGCTCTTTGTTTCCGTAGGGCATTCCTGCGGTGATGACCGCTCTTTTGGGGAATGACGGTCTTTCAAAATTCTTTTCCATACATCTTTTCCTCGCTTTATTCTCTGTCTGTTTTCAGTATGTTACTATAAACTCTATTCAAAACGGGTTTTTGAACCGGGGTTTACTTTGATGGGATAGTTGCCGTCGAAACAGGCGCTGCAAATTCCTGCGTCCCCCTTTTCGCTGATCAGATACGGCAGGTCCTTGATTTCCAAAAATGCCAGCGAATCCGCGCCGATCATCTGGGCAATCTCGTCAACTGAATGGCCGTTAGCAATCAAAGAGTTTTCGGAGTCGATATCGACCCCAAAGTAACACGGGTGCATAAACGGCGGCGCGGAGATGCGTACATGCACTTCTTTTGCCCCCGCTTCACGCAGCATGGCCACCATTCTTCGGCTGGTTGTGCCCCGCACAATGGAGTCGTCGATGATCACCACCCGTTTATCTTTGACCGTTGCGGCAAGCGGGTTCAGTTTAATATGCACCATGTTTTCGCGTTCACTCTGGTCGGGTGCGATGAATGTTCGGCCGATATATTTATTTTTGATAAAACCGATCCCGTACGGAATGCCCGACTCATTGGCAAAACCCACGGCGGCGTCGAGACCCGAATCCGGCACACCGACCACGACATCGGCTTCGACCGGACTGCTCTTATATAAAAACGCACCGGCACGCAGACGGGCTTTATGTACCGGGCAGTCACCGATCACCGAATCCGGTCGGGAGAAATAAATATATTCAAAAATACAGATAGACGGTTTGCTGCGATTGCAACGCGTGCGGTTAAAAACCACGCCGTCGGGTGAAAAAGTCACAACTTCTCCGGGGTCGATTTCGCGGATGCGTTTTGCACCGACCGCTGCCAATGCGCAGTCCTCGGAGGCGACGATATATTTCCCATCTTCGGTCTGACCGTAGCAAAGCGGGCGAAAACCGTTGGGGTCACGGGCAGCGACCAGTTCGCGTCCGCTCAGCACCACCAGCGAATACGCGCCCTCAATACGCCCCATCGCGCGGCTGACAGCTTCGGTGATGTTATCTGCGCCGATGCGCTCGCCTGTGATCACATGGCCGATGACCTCGGTGTCGGTCGTCGACTGGAACACCGAACCGGTCAATTCAAAACCCCGGCGCAGCTCCTGCGTGTTGGTCAGGTTGCCATTATGAGCAACCGAAAAAGACCTGCCGAGATGACGCACCGTGACCGGCTGGGCGTTTGCGAGATCGTCTCCGCCGGTGGTCGAATAGCGCAGATGGCCGATGGCAACATACGCGTCGGTCAGCACCTCGGAAGCGGCCTCCCGAAAGCGGTCGTTCATCATCCCGAGTGCCTTGTGGGTCAGTACTTTTTCGCCGTCCGAAACGGAGATGCCCACGCTCTCCTGACCCCGGTGCTGCAGGGCATAGAGCCCGTAAAACATCGAGAGTAGAAGCGGCTCTTTTATTGCGGAATAAATCGCAAAAACGCCGCATTCCTCATGCGGTTTATAATCAGTCATTATGACCTCCGTTGCAAGAGTCGGACAATTGTCCATTGGGGTATTATAGCATAAAAAGCCGCAAAACGAAATATCTTTCTTTTATATTCCAAAAAAAGTGTTGACAAATCGATTTACATATGGTATTCTTTGCAAAATCTCTTCGAAGGAGGCCCGGCATGAAGCGTTGTTACCGGTTTGAAAATTCCGCGAAATCCGTGTTCAATATGAACCCGGATCGTTTTACCGTACCTCCGTATTCCAAAGCATAGGCTTAATCAAGGAATTTCAGCGGTACGGATAAAAAATCCGTACCGTCTTTTCGTTATAGAAAGGATTGAATACCATGAGCAAAGAGAGCATCGAGA
>CAZTDA010000147.1:0-5848 GCA_964612155.1 uncultured Eubacteriales bacterium
ATCAGCGGCGATCAGACCAAAGACCTGCTCGCCCGCTGGAAGACCGACTGCGTCGACGTTCAACCCGATTTGGTCTCGATTCACATCGGCGTCAACGACACCTGGCACCACGCGCCCAATCGCGACTGGTTGCTCGATGCCCAATTCGAAGCCAATTACCGCTCAATACTGACTGATATTAAGACAAAGACCAAGGCCAAGATCATGATTTTGGAACAGTTTTTGCTGCCGGTTCCCGATAAAGAATTCTTCCGCATCGACCTCGATGTCAAAATCGGCATCACCCGCAAACTGGCACGCGAATTCGCCGACATCTTTGTCCCGGTCGACGGGTTGTTTGCCGCCGCGTGCGTCGAAAAAGATATGCTGCACTGGTCTGCCGACGGCGTACACCCCAACGAAAACGGCTCCGCGTTTATGGGCAAACTCTACGTCGAAGCATTCAATAAATTGTTCGCATAAACAAAAAAACAAATATAGTGGAATAGGATTATTCCGACATGAAAACTACCATTCAACACCCGCATACGTCGCATTACGGAGTTACAAAAGCGGCATGTTACTTATCCTACGTTGCTCAAGCGGCCTTAGTCAATCTGTGGCCGCTGTTTTTTGTGCTCTTTCGCGCGGCTTTCGGGCTTACCTATCTTCAGCTCGCTTCGCTTGCCGGTCTGAACTTCATCGTTCAACTGGGCACCGATCTGGTATTTTCGAAAGCGGCCGATAAACACGGATTCAGGCCTTTTCTACTGCTCTCGTCGGGGTTAGTTGCACTCGGATTTTTGGTTTATGCGGTTGTTCCGCTGTTGACCGACAATCCCTTCCCCGGCTTCCTTGCGGCGACCGTGATCTTTTCGGTGGGCGGCGGATTGTCCGAAATTCTTTCAAGTCCGCTGATCGACTTGATCCCCAACAAGTCCAAAAGCGGCAATATGGCTTTTTTCCACTCGATGTACGCTTGGGGTCAGGCAGCCGTGATTCTGCTGACATCTTTGGCTTTAAAACTGTTCGGTAATGCCAGCTGGCAGCTGATCGTCGTGTTCTGGGCGATTGTTCCTGTTGTCGTTTTTTTGATGTTTCTGCGCGCGCCGATGCCCGACATTCAGGCGCATCCCAAACAGTCCTCCCGTGAAATCGCCAAGGGACTCGACTTCGTACTCTGCTTTTTCATCATCTTTTTCGGCGCGGGCGTCGAATGCACGATGGTGCAATGGAGCTCTGCTTTTATGGAAAAAGCCGTGGGCTTGCCGAAATTGCTGGGCGATTATGCCGGTGTGATGATGTTTGCACTGATGTTGGGACTTTCGCGGCTGCTACACGGTTTGTTCTCTAAAAAATTTGATCTGGCGAAATATATGGTCGTGGGCGCGGCTGCCGCAATTCTGTTTTACCCGTTGACCGCGTTTTCGAATGTTCCGGCATTGAATTTGATCGGCTGCGCGCTGACGGGTTTCGGCGCGGGAATGCTCTGGCCCGGCACGCTGGTGTTGGCTTCGGAGCGGTATCCGCGCGGCGGGGCGTGGCTGTTTGCGATTTTAGCGGTCGGCGGCGACTGCGGTGCAGCATTCTGCCCCTGGTTTTCGGGGCTGCTGGCCGACAATGCCGCAAAAATTCCGTTTTTGGCCAATCTCGGCGCGGGACTGACCCCGGAACAACTCGGTCTGCGTTCCGCACTCGGGTTTTCGACCATCTATCCGTTTATTGCTGTTATCTTATTAATTATATTTATGAACAGGCGCAAAAAGAATTCGCTTGAAGGAGTACACGCGTGAAAACCATATCAACAGAGCCGCGTTACGGGCTGACAAGAGGCACTTGTTACCTGGGCACCGTCGCGCAGGCGGCAATGGCGAACATCTGGCCGCTGCTGTTTGTGCTGCTGCGAAAATCCTTCGGACTGACCTATTTACAGCTTGCAACGCTGATCAGCGTGATCTATATCGTCCGTATCGGCACCGATCTGTTGTTTTCGAAAGCGGCGGATAAATACGGCTTTCGGCCTTTTATGACCCTTGCCATGGGGCTGACCGCCGGGGGCTTTTTGCTGTTTGCCGCCATGCCGCTGCTGACCGATCAACCGTACCCCGGATTTATCGCAGCTGCGGTTTTGTTTTCGGTGGGCGGCGGGCTCAATGACATTTTGGCAAGCCCGTTGGTCGACCGGCTGCCTCACAAATCCAAAAGCGGGAATTTGTCTTTTTTACACGCGGTGTATTCGTTCGGGCAGGCCTCGGTCATCATGCTGACGTCGCTTGCGCTGTTTTTGTTCGGGGATGCAAACTGGCAGTGGGTCGTGGCGGCATGGGCGCTGATTCCGATTATTGCGCTGGTTTTATATCTGCGCGTTCCGCTGCCGGACATTCAATCCCAACCCAAACAGCACGCCCGGGAGATCGCGGTCGGCACCGATTTTTGGCTGTGCTTTTTGATTATGCTGTTCGGCGCGGGCGCGGAATGCACGATGCTGCAATGGAGCTCCACGTTTATGGAAAAGGCCGCTGGGCTGCCCAAGCTGCTCGGTGATTATGCGGGCGTGTTGATGTTTGCGCTGCTGATGGGGACGTCGCGGCTGATTTACGGCCTGTTTTCGAAAAAGCTGGACGCGGCGAAGTTTATGTTGTACGGCGCAATTGCGGCGGTCGTCAGCTTCCCGCTGACCGCGCTCTCGGATGTCGGGTGGCTGAATCTGGCGGGGTGCGCGCTGACGGGTCTTGCCGTGGGTATGTTTTGGCCGGGCGCGCTGGTGCTGGGCTCACAGCGCTACCCCAACGGCGGCGCGTGGCTGTTTGCGATTTTGGCGCTCGGCGGCGATATCGGCGCGGCGTTTTGCCCGTGGCTGGCTGGGTTGTTAGTGGATCATGCTTCGAAAATTCCGTTTTTATCGGCCCTCGGCGCGGGATTGACGCCGGAGCAGCTCGGGTTACGTTCCGCACTGACCTTTTCGGCAATTTATCCGTTAATTGCCGTAGTATTGTTGGCGGTTTTCATCAAGCGCCGTGGAAGAAAACCTTCGGAATTATCGATGAATAAATAAAACCGTTTTGATATTGAAAATCCACGAGCCCGTAGGGCGCGGCATCCCTGACGCGCCGCCATACCGGTTTATGTTGGGCGGTGTTACGGATTGCATCCGCCTGACGCGACGTGTGGATTTATACGCCCTCTCGGTCTTGTATTTATGGGGTCATATGTTATAATTGGATGAAAAGAAACGTTGCAATCCACGTGGTGGGAGGGGAATGTGAACGGCGCGTCAAGGATGCCGCGCCCTACGAGGTGAATAAGACATGAGCGACCTGCCGCAAAGAAAAAAGCTGAGATCAAAAGAATACGATTATTCATCAAACGGCGCATATTTCATTACAATATGCGTAAAAAATCGGCAAGATTTGTTGGGAAAGATCGACGTAGGGAGCGGCATCCTTGACGCTCCGACAATGGTTTTATCGAGATGCGGGAAGATTATAATTGAAACAATAGATTTCTTAAATGAAAAGAATCATCTGTTAAGCATAGATAAATATATTATTATGCCAAATCATACGCATTTAATTATAATAATCGATAATTTGGATAACGGCGCGTCAGGGATGCCGCGCCCTACAAATGCAAGAATCCCAAAACTTATCTCATCAATAAAACGTTATACAAACAAGCATGCAGGATTTGATATTTGGCAAACATCGTATCATGACCACATCATCCGAAATGAAGAGGATAATCAAATCCATTTAAAATACATCGATGAAAATCCCGCAAAATGGGCGGAAGATGAATATTACGGAGGAAGGTAACCACATGATCTTTAAACAACGCGCAAAAGAACTGGTCGCCAAGATGACATTGGCCGAGAAAATGGCGCAGATGCAATATGAATCGCCCGTGATTGAACGGTTGGGTGTTCCTGCCTACAACTGGTGGAACGAGGCGCTGCACGGTGCTGCACGCAGCGGAACCGCCACCGTGTTTCCGCAATCCATTGCCATGGCAGCGAGCTTTGACGACGAACTGCTGGAAACCGTCGGCGGGGCGATTTCCGATGAGGTACGCGCCAAATACAACGAATACCGCAAATTCGGTGACACAATGTGTTACCAGGGCTTGACCTGCTGGGCGCCCAACATCAACATTTTCCGCGACCCGCGCTGGGGACGCGGCCATGAGACCTACGGTGAAGATCCGCTTTTGACCGGCAAAATGGGCGCGGCGTTTGTGCGCGGCATGCAGGGGTATGACCCCGTCTACCGCAAAGTGGACGCTACTTTAAAGCACTACGCTGTTCACAGCGGTCCCGAATCCAAACGCCATCATTTTGACGTCAACGTCTCAGAAAAAGATTTATATGAGACCTATTTATTCGCGTTCAAATATTGCATCGATCACGCGCATCCCGCCGCTGTCATGGGCGCATATAACCGCGTCTTCGGCGAGCCCTGCTGCGCCAGCAAACGCTTGATTGTCGATATTTTGCGCGGAGAATTCGGATTCGACGGCTATTATGTATCGGACTGCGGCGCAATCTGCGACATCAACCGCACCCACAAGGTCACTGCGAACGAGGCCGAGAGCGCGGCATTGGCCGTCAAAAACGGCTGCGATCTCAACTGCGGCGATGCGTATAAATGGCTCAAGACCTCGGTGGCGATGGGGCTGCTCGACGAGGCGACCATCACCGTTTCGGTCGAGCGGCTGTTTGAAACTCGGTTGAAACTCGGCATGTTCGACAAGTGCGCCTATGACGATATCCCGTACAGCACTGTCTGCTGTAAAGAACACAAGGCGCTGTCAAGGCAGATGGCGCGGGAGAGCATTGTGCTGTGTAAAAACGACGGAATCCTTCCGCTTTCCCCCGATAAAAAATATGCCGTCATAGGCCCGAACGCCGACGATCTGTCGGTGCTGCTTGCCAACTACAACGGTACGCCCGATCGGTATACCACACCGCTCGAGGGCATTATGAATATCGCCGAGCATGTGATTTATGCGCGGGGCACTCATGTGGTCAAGGATGAAGAGAACCAGCGCTATTGGGATCACCCGCTGCGTGAGGCCATCATCGCCGCAAAGCAGAGCGATATCGTAATTTTGTGCATGGGCATCAACCCCGAGGTGGAGAGCGAAGAAAACACCGAGACCGGATACCCCGGTGACAAACCCGATATCGAGCTGCCCATGGTACAAATGCGCCTGTTCGAAGAGATTCTAAAAGTCGGCAAGCCGATTGTCTTTGTCAACATCAGCGGCAGTTGCCTGAACTTGAGCAGAGCCGACGAAACCTGCAACGCGGTGGTGCAATGCTTTTATCCCGGTGCGGAGGGCGGCGACGCTTTAGCCGAAGTTCTGTTCGGCAAATACAGCCCCTGCGGCCGCCTACCGGTCACTTTTTATCGCAGCACCGACGACCTGCCGCCGTTCGAGGATTATAACATGGAAAACCGCACTTACCGCTTTTTCAAGGGTTCCCCGCTCTACCCGTTCGGCCACGGCCTGACATACGGAGACATCAAAGAGGATTGGAAAGACGAAAATACCGTCGTTTTAACAAACAACGGCAAGTTCGACACCAAATATTCGGTTTTAAAATACGTTGACGCCACGAAGCGGAAGCTGGTTGATTTTAAAAAAGCGTTTATACCCGCAGGCGGTTCTGTCACCGTAGCGTTTACGAAATAACCGGAAAAGAAACAACCAGTAATATGGTGGAGCTTCTTACCGCTTATTCTTACTTTGATCTTTAGTCGCTTCACTAAAATTGTTTAAAAAACATCCCCGCCAAAGGCGGGGATGATTTGCGTTTTATTATTCCGTTTTACATAACATGGCAGGGATTTTTATAGTGAAACCCCTT
>CAZTDA010000148.1:0-5842 GCA_964612155.1 uncultured Eubacteriales bacterium
CTACGGGGAACGACGGGGGAACCACCCCGTCAGGGAACACCGTATCGTTCCCTGCCACCCCTCCACAGAGGGGAATTTATTTGCGGGTGGCCATGGGGTTGACTCCTACGGCGACATTGACGGCGGGTCGTCATGCCGCCCCTAAGGGCGGCTTTGACGCCGACCCCTACAGGAACGACGGGGGGAACCACCCCGGCGCTACGCGCCACCCCTCCATAGAGGGGAATTTTATATCGTCTGCTTCAACTTCAGCTCATACTGGGGTTTGGTGATGTATTCGAGATATTGAATGCCGCCGTTGAAATTGAGGTAGGCATGGTATTTTTCGATGAAGTCGGGGACTACCAGATAATCCAATACGCGGTCTTTGGGCACCCAAATATGCGATGTGGTTTCGTCGGATGGGCGGAATTCGCCCTGTTGATAGGTGCAGGTGAATCCAAAAACCACTTTGGTGGGAACCATCCCATATCCGTTATAGCCCGGATAGGTGCAGGTGTTGGACGTGACGCAAAACAGCTTATGGACGGTAATATCCATGTCGGCTTCTTCCTTGGTCTCACGCACCACGGCGTCGATCAGGTTTTCGCCGACCTCCACCTGACCGCCGGGGAACATCCAAACATCATGGCCTCGACTCTTTAACAGCAAAATTTCGCCGTTTTCGTTTTCGACAATGCCGAATGCGGCGACAATGTGGGTGGGAAATTGCTTTTCCATAAAAAATCTCCTATGTGCCGGATTTTGATTTTCGGGGATGTTGACATTATTACACAGGATTCGGCAGAAAAAGGAAAGCGGTTTTCTTTTAAAAAGGGATTTGCCTTAACGCTGATGTTGGTTTTGAAGGGACTTTACCCAATATGAAGCCACTTACCTTTAAAATTATGATCGCCTTGTTTTTCAAGCGGCTTCACTATAAAACCCCCGGGAAGAAGGTTCTTCCCGGGGGTTTGGGTTTAAAGTTATCGGGTCAGGCGGGATTTGCGGAAGCGGAACAAAACGAGTGCGGCGGCGGAGAAGATCAAGACGAGAAGCAGCGGCAACAGGTGGACTGCGGGGCTGCCCATCTGCGGGGCGGTGATATCGGATGCTGTGCTGCTCGTGGCGGGGGTCGACGCGGCGCTTGTTTTTGAAGTTGCGACGGGTGTGCTTGCAGTCGAAGCGGCTGCGGTGGCCTTGACGTTGATGACCAGCACAATGCCGGTGACGGTTTTATAATTTAACGTATCATACGGGGAGAAGGTGACGGTGAAGTTGCGCTCACCTGCGGTTCCCACCGGGGTGGTCAGGGGCGCGTCGAAGGTGAACACGCCGTTTTTATCCTTGGGCAGGGTGATATCGGCAAGCTTTTGACCCTCCGTCGCCGTCAAAATTCCGGGCAGGGTGTAATCGGGGCTTGCCAAACGAACATTGGCTTTGACCGAAGCGGGCTGGGTCAGGCTGTAATTGGCGGCATCCACGCCTTTTAACGCAAATCCGGCAAAAGTCACGGTTTTTGCGTTGCCCGCATTGGTATCGGAGAAGTAGGCGTAAGCGTTTGCAGCGTCGATGGAGACATCGTCTCCGGCGAGCCTGCCCATGATCACTGCGGTGCTTACCCCGGTGATGGCGGCCTTGTCGCTATTGTCGTAGTCCTTATCGGCGGTTCCGATGCCGGTGACGGTCAGGGCTTTTTTATTAACGGTGATAACGCCGCTGATTGCGGAACAGGCCACGTAATAATCATCTGCGGCTTTGGCGGCGGTGATTTGGAATCTTCCTGCTTTGAGGATTGTGACCACGCCGGAGGAATTAACGATGGCTACACCCGTCGTCGGGCTACCCAAAAGATCGGTTTGATTGGTGATGTTAAAGGAACGAACACCTGTGCCATTGCCCCCTGAGGTGGCGACGGTGAACGACGCGTCGCCGTAAGTGACCGAGGCGGGTACACCTGTCAGCGTGAGGACATTCGCAGCTTTATTCACGATGACAACACCGCTGATGGCGGAGCAGGCGGCGTAAGTGTCATCCTCGGATCTTGCGGCGGTGATTTGGAATTTTCCCGATTTTAAAATGGTGACCAAGCCGGAGGAATTGATGGAGGCAACACCCGTTGTCGGGTTGCCGGAGAGGTCGGTTTGGTTCGAGATGCCCAAGGTAAATCCGGCGGTGACATTACCGGACAAGCCGACGGTTAACGGCGCGTCGCCATAGGTGACGGAGGTCGGAACGCCGGTGAAATTCACGGCGACGGGTGCTTTGCCGACAGTGATAAAATCGCTGGTTACAATGCTGTCGGCATAAGTGTTGTCCCCGACTTTTCCGGCTCTGATTTTAAACTTACCGACTTTTTGAATGGTCACGAGGCCGTTGGTGATGCCGATGGTGGCGACGCCCGTCGTGGGATTGCCGGAGAGATCGGTCTGTTCGGGGATGATATAGACCAGCATACCCGTGCCGCTGCCGCCTGTCGTACTTACGCTAAACGTGTCACCAACATAAATCGTACCGGGGATGCCCGTGATCGAAAGCGGGGACTGGAGGGCTTTGATGATAAAAGTGAATGCTCTGGTCGCGGTGCCGTATTCGTTTTCCGCCTGTGCTATGAAGTTAAAGGCGCCGCTCATGGTAGGCGTTCCGCTGAGGACACCGCTTGAGGATAGGGAAAGTCCGGGTGGCAGCGCACCCGCTGTTAAAGTCCAAGTGATCGGCAGCGGGCCTGAGGCGAAAAGTGTAGCGGAATACGGGGTGTTTTGTGTGCCGTTAGCGAGCGTTTCGGTTGTGATGACCGGATTTTGTGTGAATTCGGGATAAGGTGTGCCGACTTTCCATCCGTAATAACCGGTGGTCTCTGTTTGATTTGCATAAACCCATTTGTTGAGCGCGGCCAGCAGATCGGTTGTGTCATCGACAGCTACCTGCAATGTGCAGGATGCATTAAAAGGCACAATCGGTGAAATGGTGCTGTTTTCACCGAGATTTCCCGCGTATGTCGATGAGCTGAACAGATAAAAACAATTACCGCCGGCGGAGCTAATCAATCTCCCGAAAATGCCGCCGGAAGTTGGTCCCGTTACGATGCCGGAATTATAACAGTTGTATATGCTTGTACCGTTGCCGTATCCTAAAATTCCGCCGCAATTATTCCCACTCACCGAACCGATGTTATAACAATTCAAGATCGATCCTGCCGAATCGCCCACGATGCCTCCGCACGTACTACCGCTGACGGAACCGGAATTGTAACAATTGATGATCTTTTGGGCGGCGGTGTTGTTTAATCCGGCTATACCGCCGGTAATGGCATGGAACAAGTTGTCCAACCTGCCGGTGTTGCAACTGCCGATGATTGTGCCGGAGTTATTTGCCGCAATACCGCCCATATAACCTGTGTTAGGGCTTGGGGATATATAGGCATTATTTCGGCAGTTGATAATCATGCCGTAATTCGTAGCCGTAATACCGCCAACCATTAGCGAATTGGTTAAGTCGTTGACGGATCCGCCTAATGTCAGATTTTGAATCGTACCGGTGTTTATAGCGAAAAACCCTAAATCCGAGTAATTATCGGAACATTGAACAACAACCGTGTGACCGTCGCCGTCAAAAATCCCTCGGAAATCTCTGATGGAAGTCCAGTTACCGACGGTGAAGGGGTCGTAATCATTCGTGACGGTGATATCCGCTGTAAGCAGGATGGTGACATCAAAATAATCTAAACCATACGGCGAGAGAGTGAGCTGCGCAAATCGCGCCAGTTCTGCCTGTGTCCCGATGGTGTAGGTCTCGCCCTCGGTCACGGTGGTACGGGTGGTGCCGAAGGCCTTTCCGTCGGTGAAGGTCGGGAATGTCTCGCTCACTTCCCAGCTGACATAGTCGGTGGTATTTGTTTGATTGGCAACTACCCAGTCGTTGATCGCCGTCAGCAGATTGGTTGTACCGCCGACCGGGGCAGACAGCACACCCGATGTATTGAAGCTGACAAGGTCTTGGGTGGTGTTTCCGGTATTGACAGTTGCGATGGCGCTCGAAGCGGTGGCCCTGAGCCAATAACAATTCTTTACTTCGGTATCGCTGATCTCATTGCCGATACCGCCTTTAGAGCCCGTAAGGGTGCCTGAGTTATAACAGGCGGAAATCGTGCCGCCGGTGCTGGTACTGAATACGCCGCCGTTGGTATCACCCGTCAGCGAGCCATTATTAAAAGAATTTGCTATATGCCCTGAATTGATACAGGCGATACCACCGGTTTTTATGCCTGTTACTGAGCCGGTGTTACTGCAGTTGAAAACGGAACCGGCGTTTTCATGTGTGATGCCTCCGACAAGACCTCCGGATAAAGAACCGGTATTGGAACAGACGGAAATCATTCCTATATTGGAGCCGCAAATGCCGCCGATCGTGCCCAAAGGACAAGAGATTGTACCGGTATTTCTGCAATTGATAATCTTGCCGCCGGTAGTGTTTCCGGCTGCGATGCCACCTATAAGGCTACTGGTAGGGCTGACAAGATTGATAGCGGCAGCGTTGCAACAATTTGAGACGGTACCCATATTGTAAGCTACGATACCGCCGCAGATACGAAAGTCAATCATGTTGTTTAAAGTGCCGGCAATGGTCAGATTTTCGATGGTGCCATAATTATTACTGATAAAACCTGCAGTATCTCTGGTGCACAGAACGGTTACAGTATGCCCCCCGCCGTCAAAGATGCCGTAAAAACTGACCAGAGGAATCCAATTGCCGGTAGTGGCGGTATCATAATCTTTGGTGATCGTGATGTCCGCTGTGAGCAAAATGGTCACACCGGAATAGTTTAAATTATAAGATGCGTTAGAGAGTTGCGAAAAACGGGCAAGCTCATCCTGATTGGAGATGGTGTAGGTTGTGCCCGAGGTCACGGTGGTGCGGGTGGTGCCGAAGGCCTCCGGATCGGCTGCCGAGAGCGGCAGGGTCATGGATGAAAACAAGGTCATTGCCAAAAGGATTATTGAGAGGCAGGCAGCGATGCGTTTTTTCATGTTCATAAGATTTCTCCTTATTTGCCCGGTGATAAATATTGAATACGAGATATCGGTTTTCTATGCGGTAATATTATACAACTCAATGAAAGAAATTGGAAGAGGAATTTGTATAAAAAATCACAATTAAGATGAATTTTACAAATATTTATGCTATAATGTAACTTAACAGAGCGATTTGAAAGGCGGCGGTTGATGATGGCGACACAACGGATTCAAAAAATCGACATTCATGTACATGTAGTAAATGATAAGGGTATGCCCCGATTTACGGGCGATACCTTTACCACACCCGAGGAGCTGTTTGTTTTTTATCAGCTGCTCGGTATCGAAAAGGGAGTTGTTTTGCCAAGTGCATCTCCCGAGGGTTCGTTTGACTCCCACACCAACAAAGAGGCCTATCAGATTGTGCGCCAATACCCGCAGCAGTTTTATTGGTTTTGCAACATTGATCCGCGCATGGGGAAAAACAGCCCCGAGACGGACTTTTCGCATTTTATCAACTACTTTAAAGACCACGGCGCAAAGGGTGTCGGTGAGATCACGGCCAACATGTATTTTGATGACCCGCTGGTTTTGAATTTGTTCAAATACTGCGAGGCCTGCGATATGCCGGTGACGTTTCATATCGGGTTTAAGGGCAATGATTACGGGCTGATTGATGAACTCGGCTTACCGAGATTGGAAAAGATATTGAATATGTTTCCGAAATTGCAGTTTTTGGGGCATTCCCAAAAATTTTGGTCGGAGATCAGCGGCGATGTGACCGAAGAAAACCGGGGTGAAAACAAGCCCGGGAAAGTCACGCCGGGGGGCCGGGTGGTGGAACTGATGCG
>CAZTDA010000149.1:0-5774 GCA_964612155.1 uncultured Eubacteriales bacterium
CTGACACTGATCTCCGAAGCGGTCTTTGCACGCTGCTTGTCGGCGGTCAAAGAAGAACGGGTTGCAGCGTCAAAAGTGCTTTCCGGCCCGGATAAAAAGATCAATGCCGACCGCAAACAATTTATCGCCGATTTAAAAGACGCACTGTTCGCCTCTAAAATTATGTCTTATGCGCAGGGGTATTCGCTGATGCGCGCGGCGGCCGCAACTTACGGCTGGAATCTCAACTACGGCGGCATCGCGCTGATGTGGCGCGGCGGCTGCATCATCCGCAGCGTGTTCTTGGGTCGAATCAAAGACGCTTTTACTAAGAATCCGAACCTCGATAATCTACTGCTCGACGACTATTTCAAGTCAGCGGTTGAAAAGGCGCAGGCGGGCTGGCGCAGGGTGTGCGGTGCGGCAATCGCGGCAGGCATTCCGATTCCGGCCATGAGCGCGGCACTTGCCTATTTCGACGGCTACCGCTGCGAACGGCTTCCCGCGAACCTCTTACAGGCGCAACGCGACTATTTCGGCGCACACACCTATGAGCGGGTCGACAAGCCGCGCGGAGAGTTTTTCCACACCAACTGGACGGGTCACGGCGGCGACACGGCGGCTTCGACTTATACGGTGTAAAAAACGTTTTCCGTTGGCTTGCAAGTTGCGAGATTCTTCAAAAGCGGTCAAGCGTGATACGCTGCTCAGAATGACAAGTTAAGTATAAAATGTAAAGGGTAAAGCAAATGTCGGGAATGAACAATATGCCAATTCTCGTATATTTCGACATAGAATATACTACATGTAATATATTAGCTGCAAAAAACCGCCTCCGGTTGAATTACCGAAGGCGGTTTTTTATTTATTGATGATAATCCACTTTGGGTGTGATCGGAACGCCGATTGAAAGAGGATTTTGAGGTAACAAATGTCTCAAAGATGAGATGATGGTCTGGTCGTATTTACTGCCGTCATTACGGATACTTTTAAGCGCATTGGGCATGCTTTGCGCTGTTCTGTAAGGTCGGAACGAAGTCATCGCATCCAGCGAGTCGGCCACCATAACGATTTTCGCGCCTTGGGAAATGGCCGCTTCCTTTAAATTGTCGGGATACCCGCTGCCGTCGAGCCGCTCATGGTGCTGCAAGACGATCAGTTTGCTCTCCTCGGGGATTGAGCTGTTCATGACCATGTGATAACCCGACAACGGGTGGCGATGCATAATTGTCATCTCGTCCTCGGTCAACGCGGCGGGTTTTTGCAGAATCGCACCCGAAATGACCATTTTGCCGACATCGTGCAACAGCGCGCCTGTGAGTAACTTCTGTTTCTCCTGCTTGTTAAAACACAGTAAATGGGCGATTAACAGCGAGAGAACAGCTACATTGATCGAGTGACGCAGCAGCCAAGCGTATTTCATCTTCATGGTACGCAAAATCTCAAGTGCCTCGGGCGTCATTTGCGAGATGGTATCATAGAGGACTTGTGCTTCTCCGGTGAAAATATCTTTATCGGAGTTTTTAAACTTGATTTCGATATTTTCGACGCTTGCGGCTGCTACTTTGCAAAGATCGACAATCCATTGGTCATATACCGCTCGGGGAATATTCACTTTTTTTTTGCTTAACATTTTCGGCTCCCTGCGTGTTTTAAGAAAGTTACTCCCTGTTTATCCGATATGATCAACTTCATTTTCATGTAACAAAATTAAAAACGGTTACATGTTTCGACATAATTATACATCCCATAACTGAGATGTCAACCGTTTTTAAGTAAATATTCGTCAAATATGTAAAAAAATATCAGATAATTTCAAATATTTAAAAACCGAGGGGGTATAATCCACTCGGTTTTACTGGCAGTATTAATTTTAAACATAATTTAAGGGAATCTCTAAAACGCTCATATTATAGTGAAGCCACTTGAAAAACAAGGCGAGGATAAAAGGTAAGTGGCTTCACATTGGGTAAAACCACTTTAATTATACCTTGAATTTAAAGTGGTTTTACTATAAATATGAAAGCCATCGGTTATAAGCCATTTTTTGATTACAGAAATAAGTTTTAGAGGTTTCCTTCAATAGATTGAGTGACTCGTAATATTACCGAGGGGGGCGACAGTTGGGACAATAACCGTAAATATCGAGCTTATGACCGGTAATGGTAAAATCGGTTCCGGCGGCAAGTTTTTGCTCATAATCGCCGAGGGGGCAGTTCTCGATGGTCATAATCTTTTTGCAGCCGAGGCAGATCAAATGGTGCCGGTGCAGGGTATTATTGAACTCAAACAGCGACTTCGGCTCACCCTCGATGGTCAGTTTGGTGACCAGCTCTTTTTCACACAGAATCTCAAGCGTTCGATAAACCGTCGAGAGATTGACCGGGATGGATTGTTTCAACATTTCGGAATAAAGCTGTTCGGCGGTGACCGGCTGTTTGCTGAGTTCCAACAGCTCAAGAATCGCCGCGCGGTGCCGGGTGTTTTTCAGTCCGCTGTTTTGAATCAATGTTTTCAGGTGATTATTCATCGCCGCCTCCTGTTGCGAGGTCTTTATCGCGCTTTCTCGGCTTGATCAACGCCCGAAGACCATAAGCGATCAGGCAGCTGACGACCGAGATCACAACGATCATTGCGCCCGACGAGAAATTGTATGTGTACGAAAGCCACAGACCGGCAAGACAAAAGAACATGCCGAGCAAAACCGAATAGACCATCCGGCGTTTAAGGTTGGATGTGAGAACCGAGGCCAATGCGGCGGGAGCAGTCAGCAGAGCGAGCACCAAGATAATTCCGACCAGACGGATTAAAACTACTACGGTCATTGCCACAAGAACTAAAAGGAGATATTCCAAAAAGGTCGTTTTGATGCCTAAAATGGCGGCAAATTCCTCGTCGAACAGATAGGCCTTCCAGTTGTCGAAAAAGATGGTGATAATGAGGATGACAATGACGGTCAGACCGATGGTCAGCCAAAGTTCGGCTCTGGTTACTGACAATATACTGCCGAACAGATAGGAGCTTAAATCGGGCGGGTAGCCGGGCGTGAGTGCGATAAACAAAATGCCCAAGGCCATTCCGAGCGACCAAAATAACCCGATGACGACATCCGAATTGCCCCCGGCTTTGCGTTTGATCACCCCGATGCCGAACGCGGCGCAGATCGAGAAGATAAAAGCGCCGATGATCGGTTCAAAGCCGAGCATATAGCCGAGGCCGACACCGCCGTAAGCCGTATGTGCAATGCCGCCGCTCATCATCACCAGCTTTTTTTCGATGATGATCACGCCGATTACGCCGCAGACGATGCTGGCAAAAATACTTGCGAGTACCGCTTTTTGCAGGTATTCATATTGTAAAAGCGCTGTCAGCATTTGTGTTCATCCCCCTCGTGTTCTTTTAACACCCGGTGCGGGACGCCGTGGGCGATCAGATCGACCGGGCAGCCGTACAGGTGATTGACGACATCCTGATTCAACTCCGGTTCTCCGTGATAGACAAGCCCCCCATTTAAACAGGCCAACCGGCGAATTTGCGACGACACGGCAAGCAGATCATGCGTGACCAGCAAGATGGTCATATTTTGATTCAACCGGGCGAGCAGTGAGTAAATTTGTTCGCGGGAGGCGGCGTCGACGCTGGCGGTCGGTTCGTCGAGCAGTAATAATTTCGGCTCCACGGCAAGCGCCCGCGCAATCAGCATCCGCTGGAACTCGCCGCCCGAGAGCTCGGAGATCAGGCGTTTTGACAGGGCGTCGATGCCGACCTGCTTTAAGATTTCCAGTGCGCGGTCTTTTTGCTCGGCTGTATAACGGTGGAACGGGGAAAGCCCCGCTTTTAAGGTTCCGGTCAGCACCACTTCGAGTACCGTGATGGGAAAGTGCCTGTCCAAGGCGGCGAACTGCGGTACATAGCCGATGGCGGAACGATGAGATTTAATATCTTCACCGTAAATCTTTACCGTGCCCGAATCGACCGGGGTCAACCCCAAAATCGCTTTGAGCAGCGTCGATTTTCCACCGCCGTTCGGGCCGATGATGCCCAAGAATTCGCCGTCGGCGACATCAAGGCAGACATCGGAGAGCGCGGGCGTGCGGTTATAATACACCGTGAGATGCTCGATATGGATTGCGGCAGAGGTTTGGGACGGCATTATTGCATGACCTCCGCCATCAGATTCGCCATGGCTTTGAGGTTGTTGATATAATCCGCCGAGAGCGGCTCGAGTTGAATGGTCTTGCCACCGATTTCTTCGGCAAACGCGGCCGATTGACGGCTGTCGATTTCGCTCTGGTAAAAAATCGCCTTGATGTTTTCGGATTTGGCCAAATCGATGACTGCCTGCATATGCTGAGCGGTGGCTTCTTTGCCCTCTTCTTCAAGCGCGTACATAGCGAGACCGTAGTCGTCGGCCAAGTAGCCGAATGCGGGATGGAAGACCACGAATTTTTTTACCGGGACGTTATCAAAGGTCGTTTTAAGCTGCGTGTCCAATTCATCCAGCTGAGCAAGATAGGCAGCGGCGTTTTCCTGATAGGCGGAGGCGTTGTCGGGATCCAGCACCGCCATCTCACGGGCCATTGCGGTGACCATCACCTTGACGCGTTTGGGTGACAGCCAGATGTGCGGGTCGCGTTCGTTCTCTTCAAACGTCCGGTCGGGATAAGCGGCCGCGACTTCGTCTGCCAGCGGGATCACTTTGACCGTACCTTTGACACTTGAAAGAATATAAGCCGATTCGACCGGGACACCGATGGAAAAATAGAGAGAGGCCTGTTCCAACCGCTGCATGATGTCGGGGGTCGGCTCGTAATTTTCGGGGCTGCTTCCCGGCGGCACCAAGGTGACGACATCGGCTAAATCCCCGCAAACGGCTTTGATAAAGGTCGCCTGCGGTACAATTGTGACGGCGATAATCGGCTTATCACTCTGCACCTGCCGGGGCGATCTGCCGCAGGAAGTGAAGAGCAACAGGATTACGGCAAGGGAAATCATTAAACTGAGGATGCGGTAATATTTTTGATGAACTGTCAATTTTAACCCTCCTAAATGCAAATCATTCTCATTTGCATCTGTCTTCGATTATAATTGACCTGAATGACTAAGTCAATACAAGCGGATGAGATTTTGATTAAAAAAAGCAGAATCATCCGAAATTCCTAAAAATCATGAAATAATCATAGTGGTTTTATAGGGTATTGTGGTATTCTGTAACCAAGGGTCAAGGAGTGTATCATCAAAATTCGCTGCTTGAACAATTTTTAATATCAGTTGGAGGAAATTTCGATGAATCCCAAAGAAATATTATTTTCGGTTTTAAGACACGAGGCGATCAACCAAGTGCCGTGGGTGCCGTTTGCGGGCGTGCACGCCGGAAAGCTCGTCGGTTATGACGCCGAGGAAGTGCTCACCGACGGCGATAAGCTTTTTAAAGCGCTCTCAGAGGTCAACCGCCTTTATAAACCCAACGGGCAGCCCGTGGTTTTTGATTTGCAAATCGAAGCCGAGATTTTGGGCTGCGAACTGGTTTGGGCCAAGGACGGTCCGCCGTCGGTCAAGACCCATCCGCTTGCCGAAACAACCCAAATTCCCTGCCGCTGTACGCTGCCCGACGAAACCGACGGACGCATTCCGATGGTGCTCGACGTCATGCGCCGCATGAAAAAGGAATTCGGCGACACGACGGCGCTTTACGGCTTGATCTGCGGGCCGTTCACATTGGCTTCGCATCTGCGCGGCAGCGATATCTTTATGGATATGTTCGACGACGAGGAGTATGTGAGCCGCTTGCTGGG
>CAZTDA010000150.1:0-5761 GCA_964612155.1 uncultured Eubacteriales bacterium
CTCCGATGGTTTTTATTTAATCGGTTATTAAATCACCAATTATAACGGTTTGCCTGCAATTTTTTACAGTCGCATGTCAGATCACGATTATGGGTAAATTTTATCATATTGGACTAAGATTTTCAAGTTGCGTTCCAGCACTTCACGACCTCGCCAGTTGTAAGCGCGACCGGTCAGGTCGTCCAAATCTTTGGCGCATATCCGGCCTTTTATGCCGCTTGTAAATTCCGGCAGGTCGGTGAACGCCGCGTGTTCGTTGAGCGGGCAGACGTTTTGGCAGACATCGCAGCCCCAGACGAGGCCGTTTTTGCGAATAAGGTCGGCTTCTTCGTCGGTCAATTCCCCTTTTTTCTGGGTGATGCGGGACAGACAATCGCCTTTGCCGGAGAGCGTTTCGGTCGGGCAGGCGGCGACACAGCGTCCGCAGTCGGGGCAAAAAGAGACGGGTTGATTACAAAAATCGAGTTTTAAGTCGGTCAAAATTGTGCCGATAAAGACATAGGAACCGTATTTCGGCGTGATCAATAAGCGATTCTTGCCGAGTACACCGAGTCCGCAGCGCAGGGCGGCTGCGACTTCGGAAATAACCGCCGAATCGACAAAGGACAGAAAATGAGAGTCGGCAAATGCCGCTGATAACGCTTCACAGGCAGTTTTCAAGCGATCGCCGACGACGAGGTGATAATCCGGAACACGGGCATAGCGGCAGAGGTTTTCGTCACCGGAAGAGGGGGTAAGATAGGGAAACACCGCCGCAATGACAGAGACGGGGGTGAAATCGAACGGGGTTTTGGGCGGATTGCGGAAAATTTCGGGCGCGGCGGCGCAAAAGCCGAAATCGGCGATGCCGGAACTGATTAGCATGTTCCTAACCGTTTCGGTCATATTTGTTCCTCCCCGTGTAACGATTTCAAAAAACTTGTCGGTTCTGAGATCCTTCGACTGCACTTGAAATGCGATAGATCGCCTTTCAAGTTCCGCTCAGAATGACAACTAAATTTAATACTATTATACCGCGTGAGAATTTTTTTGGCAATTGCGAAAAAATGCACATCGGGATGTTGACATCGGGGCGCAAATTGTGTATAATGACGGGGCGCTTTAAAAGCGCTTGTTTTTGCAAAAGACACAATCGGCATAGGGGCATAGCTCAGCAGGTAGAGCAGCGGTCTCCAAAACCGCGTGCCGAGGGTTCGATTCCTTCTGCCCCTGCCAGCGGCTCCGCCGCTCGACAGCGGTTATCGCCGCATTTTTTCGACACGTGGTATGTCGCGCCCTTAACACCCCATGTGGCTCGGTAGTTCAGTTGGTTAGAACGCTAGCCTGTCACGCTAGAGGTCGAGGGTTCGACCCCCTTCCGAGTCGCCATTCGCTGTTATAGCTCAGTCGGTAGAGCGCGTCCTTGGTAAGGACGAGGTCACCGGTTCAAATCCGGTTAACAGCTCCAAATCAAGCCGTCATAATTGGTACAATTTCGTATCTGTTATGGCGGTTTTTGCATAAGGTCAAAAAGATATTTTCTTGGGGGAAGAATATGAGTATCAGAAGCACAGCGAAAGCGATTATCGTAAATGACGGAAAGATTCTGCTCAATCGGTGCTATGATCGATATCACGGAGAATATTTTTCATTGCCGGGCGGCGGACAAAAAGATCATGAAACGCTATATGAAGCGGTCATAAGGGAGTGTCTTGAGGAAACCGGGTATACCGTCATCCCGGTCTCGTTCATTGCGCTGTTTGAGGAAATTTGCGATAATCCCAATTTTAAAGAAAAATACCCGGAGTATGCACATAAGATGTATCATATTTTTAAATGTACAGTATCTGGTACTGCAGTAAAAACACCGACCGAAACCGATACTATGCAGCTGTCAACCGAATGGGTTGAGTTAAGTGCGCTGAAAAATATCAACCTGTATCCCCAAGCGCTCGGAACCAATATGGATAAAATCATCAACAGCGAATGCCCTCTGTTCTTGGGCTCGGAACATATATTATATAACCATGGATAATTCATAAAAAGTCCGCTGTGTGCGGGTTTGAGCGCGTTCTTGGTAAGGACGAGGTCACCGGTTCAAATCCGGTTAACAGCTCTAAAAGAAGTCGGTTATTGTAATCGACTTCTTTTGCATTTTATGGTAATATGAGTATGATACAGGCGAAGAATTTATTTGAGGAGTTGATCCCGTGGCATGTAAGATTTGCGAATCTTTAAAAACGATTAAAGATGATCCCCATTATATTATGGAACTGGAAACGGGCTATGTGGCGCTCGGATGGTATCAAAGATTCAAGGGCTATACGGTATTTGATTGCAAAATTCATGCCTCGGAGCTGCATGAATTAGAACCCGAATTTAAAGCAAACTTTCTGAAGGAAATGTCAATTGTCGCAGAAGCGGTTTATAACGTATTCAAACCCGATAAGATGAATTATGAATTACTCGGAAACGGTGTAGCGCATCTTCATTGGCATTTGATCCCGAGGGTAAAAGGCGATACTCCGCGAAATGGGCCGATTTGGGAATTGCCTCATGAAGTATTATTTGACGACAAAACAAGGCCCGATGAAAATGAAAGGAAAGAGATGATTCATAAAATCAAAACCGAAATTAAACGCATAATAAAGTGAAAAGGCTTTATTTGAGATAATTTTAATGAAACCCTTTACTTATTGCGCGTCCTTGGAAATGACAAGTCTTGAATAACATCGATAACCAATAAAAAATTGCAAACGCAGGCTTTTTAATAACTGCCAGCTTTTATTTTATATAGTGCAGTATTCCCGCCTGAACAAACAATGACACAAAAACGACCGAAACGTCTATGATAATTCCGGCGATCATCGGCTTGATGCCGACACCGGCAACTTCTTTCAAACTGGTTTTCAGCCCGATGGCTGCCAAAGCCATTGATAAAAAGAATTTGGATGCGAATGAAATTCCGGTCACGATTTGATCCGGCACCCATCCCGTGCTTCTGATGCCGACTACGGCAAGGAACCCGAGAATAAACCACGGGAATATCTTGCGTATTTGCACCTTTTCAACCGTTTGCGACGGGGCTTCTTTTTTTGCGTATATCCATGCAAAGACAAGTACCACAGGCACGATAAATAGTGTTCTTGTGAGCTTGACGATGGTTGCAAGGGAACCTGCGGCATCGGAAAATGCATATCCTGCGGCGACTACCGAAGAGGTGTCGTTGACAGCGGTGCCGACCCAAAGTCCGTATCCGGTATCGCTGAGACCCAAGAGGCGGCCTATCCAGGGGAAAGCGATTACGGTTATGATGTCAAATATAAATGTGGCGGATATTGCAT
Source organism: uncultured Eubacteriales bacterium (assembly GCA_964612155.1). Taxonomy (GTDB): domain Bacteria; phylum Bacillota; class Clostridia; order Oscillospirales; family JAKOTC01; genus DAOPZJ01. Next base: position 3,324 of record CAZTDA010000150.1, read on the forward strand.
AAGCGATATCCCGATTTTTTGCCCGGATGGTGGGTCCCAGCGTTGCGACAGCGGTACCGCCGCAAATGGCGGTGCTGACGGAAAGTAAGCTTGCCAGTTTCCAGTTGATTTTGAATACCTTTTTACAAAGGTATCCCACCCCGAAAGAAGTTGCAAGGGTGAACATCATGAGGATCAGCGCGTACTTGCCGGCTTTGATGACTTGTGGGAAACTGAGCGTGATGCCGGCCAGGATAATGCCCGCGCGCAGAATTTTTTTGGAGGTCCAGTTGATTCCCGAATCAAAAATCGGATAACGACTAAGAAGCGGATTCAACAGCATACCCAAAATCAACGCAATCAGTGTCCCTCCGAGAATGCCGGCGGGAAGAATTAAACTGATCAAATACGCCAACACGGCGATTCCCGCCGAGAGTGCAATCCCTGCCGAGTGCTTTTTAACATAATTCATTTCCGGTGTAATTCCTTTCGTTGCCCTCGAATTGTCGACAGGATTGATTTTAACATACGAAGTGTGATAATATCAAATTATACTTATTTATGTATGTATTAATTAATCTTATATTGGGGATGCAGTTATGCTGGACTTCAGACACGAGACATTTTTAACCCTGTGTTCTTGCGGCAGTTTTACAAAAGCTGCGGAGCTGCTGCACATTACGCAACCCGCCGTATCGCAGCATATCAAATATCTTGAGGAGTTTTACGGATGCAAGCTGATTGATACAGCCAACAGAAAAATAAATCTCACTCATCAAGGTGCGCTGTTAAGAGAGTTTGCAATGACTGTTTTTTCGGATTCAAAGCATTTTAAGCAAAACATCTCTTCGGTCGAAGCAGATACGATGCAGTTTTCCTTCGGCGCAACTTTGTCTATCGGTGAATATGTGATGCCGGAGATTCTCTCGCGTTTGCTGGTAAAGTATCCGGAAATGAAAATCCATATGTCCGTTGCCAATACGCAGGTTCTTCTTGAACGGCTGAATAACGGCGAGCTGGATTTTATTGTGGTGGAGGGGCTGTTTGATAAATCTGAATACGACTCCACACTTTTCAGCTTAGAAAAGTTTATCCCCGTATGTGCGGCTCAATCCGAATTCGCGAAGGAAGAAGTGGGATTTCAAGAGATTACAAAAAGCCGTCTGATTTTGCGGGAACAGGGATCGGGCACCCGGGAAATCTTTGAAAACATATTGCAAAAAAACAATTACTCGCTGCACGCTTTTGATAAAGTCATTGAAATCGGAAACATGGCCGCGATAAAGAAAATGGTTTCGAGCGGATTGGGGATCACTTTTCTGTTTGAGGTGGCGGGTAAAAAGGAAATAGAAGACGGGACACTTTCTGTTATTCATATACCCGGTTTTCTTGAACAGCGTGAATTTAATTTTGTGATGTTGAAAAACAGCTTTTTCCGTGAGCGATATATGATGATTTATAAACTTTTGAAACAAAATTCAATGAGATAATATTGGTTGCTGACATTTTCGGAAGGAACCCGTCGGTGACTCCCATTGGTTTCGCACCTCCCGCGTTTTTTGTGTATTATCGGTCAAGAAAACCCCACTTTTTTATGCTAAAATAAAAGATAATCATTTCGAAGGGATATTATATTATGAAATGTTATTGTTATGAGACCGAGACCGAATTCGTCTTTTGCGCGGAGGGCGCGGACGAAAAGCAGGAAGAGGGTTTGAAAGACGCTTGGTGGAAGAAAAGCGGCGACCGGTTCTTAAAAATTTACCCGTTCGTCGACACGGTTCATGCCGCGTGGTACAATAACGCGGAAGACAAAGAGATAATCAAACGGAATTTTGCCCGGTTGGGACCGTCGATGTTTGACGGGGATTTCGACTGGAAGGGCTACTTGCGGCTTCTTGCCGGGAAATTTAAAGAAAACAGGATTGAGTGGTATGTGATCGGCAGTGTCAGCGAAGCTGTTCGTGGCGTGCAGATTCAGCCGGGCGATATGGATATCATTGTACATACAAAGGATTTTTTCAAAGTAAAAACCCTGTTTTTTGAATATGTCGTCGAGCCGTTTGTGGATAACCACGGGACTTGGCTGGTGCGATATTTCGGGCGCTTGTGCTTGAACGGCGCGATTATCGACATCGCAGCGGATGAGAAAATGAACCTGGAGAGCGGTGAGCATCGGTATGAAAAGGTCGTGGTTGAGGGGATCGAACTGTGGGTCGAGCCCTTGCAGGATCGATATCAGGTTGAGATCGAGCGGAAAAGAGAAGACAGAATCAAGGCAATCGAGACGTTTATGGAAACTAACAAGTAGTTGATTGAATCGACAACAGAAACCACCCCGTCATGAACAGCCGTATGGTTCATGCCTACCCCTAAGGCGTCAAAGCCGCCCCCAGGGCGGCGGTGACGCCGGTCAGAGGGGAAATTTTAATTCGTAATCTTTTGGGTGTATTAAAAAA